>CAZPEJ010000840.1:0-2341 GCA_964585465.1 uncultured Ardenticatenaceae bacterium | reverse complement strand
ATCACCCTCAGCGGCAAAGCTGACCGCGTCAACGATGTCACCAAAGACCCGCGTACCATTCACATTGAAGGCACCGCCCCCACCGAAGCGGGCGAAAAAATTATGGTAGCCCCGCTGCTCATTCGGGAGCAGGTGATTGGGGCCATGTCTGTGTGGCGCAGCCCACAAAAGCCTAATTTTAGCGAAGCCGACCTTAACTTTCTGGTTGCCCTGTCGCGCCAGGTGGCAATTGCCATCGAAAATGCCCGCCTGTTTGCCGATGTATCGGACGCACGCGAAGAAGCAGAAATGGCTCGCCTGGCTGCCGAGGATGCCAGTAAAGCCAAAACTGCCTTCCTGGCAAATATGAGCCACGAAATTCGCACCCCACTCAACGCTATTTTGGGTTTTACCCGCATTGTCAAACGCAAAGCCCAAGGGGTTCTGCCCGATAAACAAGTAGAAAACCTGGATAAAGTGTTAGTGAGTGGTGAACACCTGCTCAATTTAATCAACACCATCCTGGACATTGCCAAAATTGAAGCCCGGCGCATGGATGTTCACGCCTCAGAGTTCAATGTCACCAATCTGGTGGAAGTTTGCACCATTACCATTCAACCCTTGATCAAAACTGGGGTCATTTTGGAAAAAGAGATCGAAGCCAATTTGCCCTTGATGTATTCTGACCAGGACAAAATTAAACAAATTTTGATTAACTTGCTTAGTAATGCGGCCAAATTCACCCATCAGGGCAACATTGTGGTGCAGGCATATCAAGAAGGAAGCCAAATTGCTTTGGCGGTGAAGGATTCCGGCATTGGGATTTCTGCCGAGGCGTTGCCGCGAGTGTTTGAGGAGTTTCAGCAGGCAGAAAGCACTACCCGCCGCGATTATGGCGGTACCGGGTTGGGGTTGCCCATTAGCCGCACATTAGCGCGGTTATTGGGTGGCGACCTGACAGCCAGCAGTGTGGTGGGGGAAGGTTCTACCTTTACCTTGAGTGTGCCGATTCGATATGAGGGAGAGTGATGGGGGTAAGGGGGCAGTGAACAGTGGACAGTGGACAGTGAACGGTGGGGAAGTGGTGGGAGTAGGATGTTTTCAGAGGCTTGGGGGCAGGTGTGATGATGCTCCAGAGAGTTGAGAGTTGCAGAGGGGATTAGATGAACGAATTGCCGAAAATTCTCATTGTGGATGATGAACCCTTTAATGTGGATTACCTGGAACAGGAGTTGGAAGACCTGGAGTATGAAACGGTTACGGCGTTTAATGGTAAGGAGGCGTTGGAGCAGGTAACGGCCGAATTGCCAGACCTGGTGCTGTTGGATATTCAGATGCCCATTATGGATGGGTTTCAAGTTCTCAGTCGCCTGAAAGCGGATGCCGCCACCCGTGACATTCCGGTTATCGTCATTTCGGCGATGAGTGATATGAGCAGCGTTATCAAGGGGGTGGGCATGGGGGCCGAGGATTATTTGCCCAAACCGTTTGACCCGGTGTTGCTGCGGGCCAGAATTGGCAGCAGTTTGGAGAAAAAATCGTGGCGTGACCGGGAGAAGCTGTATTTGCAGCAAATTCAGGCGGAAAAGAAGCGGGTAGATGAGTTGTTACACGTCATTTTGCCGGATGAAGTGATTGCTGAGTTAAAAAATACCAATCGGGTGCAGCCGAAACTATTTCCCCAGGTGGCGGTGCTGTTTGCGGATATTGTGGGTTTTACTCCTTACTGCGATAGCCATACACCAGAAGAGGTGGCTACCAGTTTGCAGTTGTTGGTGGAGCAGTATGAGCAGTTTGCTTTGAATCATGGGCTGCAAAAGATTAAAACGATTGGGGATGCGTTTATGGCGGCGGGGGGATTATTACGGCCGTTACCCAATCCTGCTCTTATTTGTGTCCAGTGTGGGTTGGAGATGGTGCAGGCGGTGCGGCTGTTGCCCGCAGGCTGGCGCGTGCGGGTGGGTATCCATGTGGGGCCGGTGATGGCGGGTATTGTGGGGCATCGGCAATACTTGTATGACATTTGGGGCGATACGGTCAACACGGCCGCCCGCATTGAAAGTCACGGCACCCCCGATTGTGTCAACCTCAGTCCCGCTGCCTGGGAGATGGTTGCTGACCAGTATCAGGCAGAATCCTCTTGTGTAGATGTAAAAGGGAAAGGGCCGATGGACATCTACCGTATTCGTATTTGACAGAGGTGGGTTTGACCCGATGGTAGAGATTAGAGATGGGTTTATTGTAGTTTATCGGAAATAAGGTTTCTCGTGCAGAGGCGTAGAGCCGCCGCAACCAATCCCAATTTGAGAATCGCCATCGGTTGAAACCGACGGCTACCAAACCCAAACCTGTTAAAACAGGT
>CAZPEJ010000839.1:0-2343 GCA_964585465.1 uncultured Ardenticatenaceae bacterium | reverse complement strand
ATCCGTACTATCTGTGGTTAAAAAAGGAAAACGGCCGTTTTCATTTCCCGTTTCCTTTTTAGGCAACTGTGAGGAGAAACGGTTGTTCTAATTGTGGTAAAGTAGCATTCCAATAGGAGGTACCTGATGAACGAAGACATAGAACTGGAACCCATCCAATGGAAAGCAAAGATAGCAATCCATTGTCACTTGCAACGAACTAACCAACGGATGGCGACAGCGTGGGTCAAAGAAGGGCAGGAGTTTGGGATTTTGACTTCGGACATCGCCCAGGAAACCTTTGACATCACCCCTGGCAGCCTGTCGGAGAACGGCCGAATAACATGCGGGTCACGCGGATAAGACCAGAGAAAAAGATCTGCAAAAACCCGTCAAACCTGCGTCATCCGCGCTCCGTTGCGATTTTTCCGACAAGCTGCTAGTATAATCATCTGTCGTATCTATTCATCCTCTCTGGTGATATGTGATATTTTGAGGTGCAATCTTTGTGATAAACCATAGGTTAAACCATCCCATGTCTGAACAGTTACCATTTTAATGAACTGGTAGGACAAATAGTAATGCGTACAAGATTAAGAGAGCTACTTTTTCTGGGGTTGCAACAGTTCAGCACCAAAACCATATCGGATAAATACCTTACCTGGTTGGGTTATGCTAATGCTGGCATGTTACACAAAGGCAATCCCTACCCCATGAAATATGCCATAGAGAACCTGCCGTCTACCAATCCCATATTGGAAATTGGTAGTTTTTGTGGTTTATCCATTAATGTCATTAACTATTTATTGCAAACCAACAATAAAACAAATAAAGTTTTCAGTTGTGACAGATGGGTTTTTGATGGCAATGAAGTAGATGGAAAAATAGGAAATGGTCACATCTCCTATCAACAGTATGGCGAATTTGCTAAATCATCCTTTATCAGAAATGTAGAATTTTTCTCTTCACACCGTAAACCTTACACGATTGAATCCTTCTCTGATGAGTTTTTTACACTTTGGGAAAAGGCTGAAACCGTCAACGATGTGTTTGGCAGATCTGTTCGTTTAGGAGGGAAATTCAGTTTTTGTTATATAGATGGCAACCACACCTACCCGTTTGCTAAAAGGGATTTTGAGAATGCAGATCGGTTTTTAGAAACTGGTGGATATATTCTGTTTGATGACTCATCTGACGTGGATCCCTATGGTTTGACACAGCTGATGAAGGAAATAAAGCAGAAAAAGACCTATCAACTGATAATGAAAAACCCCAATTACTTGTTCAAAAAAATCGCATGACATTGTGTTACTCACAATGAATCCAGTGCCAAAACCGATTGAAGCAGGGATAATGGAACAAAATTTATCTTTAGGAGTTCATCCATGCCCTCTGAAACGGTTTATTTTGTTCACATCAGCGATACCCACTTTGGCCCAACGGCCGATTACGGCCGTAATGGGTTCACCTCCTACCCTTGTGCCCAAAAACTGGTTGACCTCATCAACCACCTGCCCACCACACCCGATTTTGTCATTCACACCGGCGACGTTGTCACCCACCCCACCCCCGAAGCCTACACCCTGGCTGCCCAAACCTTTGCCCGCCTGAATATCCCCATTTACTATGTCGTTGGCAACCACGACACCGCCCGCCACATTCACAACTTTTTGTCAATGGGGCCAAAAGTAGACCTGGGCAACAGCCTGGATGTATTATCCTATGCCTTCGAGGTCAAAGGCTACCGCTTTTTGGTATTAGATGGGCGCGGCCCCGACGAAATTGATCCACACGGGTTATTCTCGGAAGCCCAACTAGAACTTGCCCACCACGAAGCCACCCCTGATGGGCCGCCCTTAACCATTTTTATGCACTACCCCCTGCACCCACTTAACTCCCCCTGGATGGATCAAAACGCCTTGACACTAAACGGGGCAGAGATGCACCAGGCACTTTTGCCAGCACGCGGGCGGTTACGTGGCGTGTTTTATGGGCATATTCACCAGCCCCTACAAACAGTGCGCGATGGCATCCTCTATGTAGCCGGAGCCAGCGCATTCTGCCAGTTCACCGCCTGGCCCACTGACCAGGAGGCTGACACCGATGCTGATTACCCCCCAGGTTACAGCTTCGTTCAGTTGTTACCCGAACAAACCATCATTCGGCAGCATGGATTTTTACGGCCGTAACTACCAAAAATCATCAGGTCATTGGCCCCAACGCCATAAGGCAACCATGTCGCACGAAACACCTATAATTGATAACATTAGATCATCGTGAACCCCAAACGGCCGTTTCCCTTTAAGGCGCGGTTTCTATTGGTACTATCTGGCAGTTTGGCGTTTTGGATCGGGCTGGCAAAAA
>CAZPEJ010000838.1:0-2346 GCA_964585465.1 uncultured Ardenticatenaceae bacterium | reverse complement strand
TTTTGAAGCCCTGAATATCCCGCCAGAAATCGAAACAACCCGCAAACTGTTGCAAAAAGAGATTGGAGGTTTCAAACCTCCAATCTCTAATCTCTAATCACAATTGTTTAGGCCTGTTTTGGGCTTGGGGTTGGCTCGGAAGCCTTACCTGTCCAGCTAGGCCGCAGGTAGATAAACCAGTACACCAACCCGACCATCAATGCCCCACCAATGATGTTGCCGATGGTGACGGGTAGCAGGTTGTTGATAAAGAAGTTGCCCCAGGTGAGGTTGGCAAAATCGGCCGAAGTTTTGCCGACATTTGTCCAGAATGTTGCGTCAGCCCCTCCCTTGATAAACAACCCAACCGGAATGAAATACATATTGGCAATGCTGTGTTCAAACCCGGCCGCCACAAAGGCAGAAATGGGGAAGATGATGGCTAAAATTTTATCTGTCGCCGTCCGTGCCCCAATGCACAACCAGACCGCCAAACACACCAGTGCATTACAGAAAATGCCTAACACCAGCGCGGGCACAAATTCCAGGCCAGATTTGTTGTTGGCAATGGTCAGGGCGTTCAGGCCAATCGCCCCAGCCCCAAAGGTGAACTGTTTGCTCACATACATCAGGTAGGCAGTCAAAATAGACCCCGCAAAGTTGCCTACGTATACAATGACCCAGTTCATCAACAATTTTTGTGTAGTTACTTTGCCGCTGGCCCAAGCCATGACAATTAAGTTGTTGCCGGTGAACAGTTCCGCCCCGGCCCCAACCACCAGGATAAGTCCTAACGAGAAGACCAGGCCACCAATGACCCGATTTACTCCATAGGGTAATACGCTGCCGCCTGCGGTGGCGGTGGTGGCAAAAATAGCCCCCATAGCAATAAACGCTCCTGCCAGCACAGACAGGGCAAACATACGAAACGGGCCTAAATTGGCCTTTGCCACACCGACGTTTTCAGCCTTGCGGGCCATATCCAGTGGCACCAACGGATCAAAGTTAAAAGTTGTACTGTTTTCCATCATTTACCTCTATTAAAGCAGTTATTCGTTAGCAGTCAGTCGGAATCTACGTGACGACTGACCACTGATTACTGTTGATTGATTACTTTCTCTACTTTCACCGCACACACCTTGTACTCTGGAATTTTGGCCGTTGGGTCAACAGCATCGGTAGTGAGCAGGTTGGTGGCGGCTTCTACATAATGAAAGGTCATAAAAATTGTGCCCGGTGAGGAGCGTTCAGTTAATTTGGCGGCGGCCACCACCCGGCCGCGCCGGGAGGTTACTTGCAATAGATCGCCATTGGTGATGTGCTGCCGGGCAGCATCGCCGGGATGAATCTCTATCTCTGCATGGGGGGCCATCTCTTCCAGGCCGGGGGAACGGCGCGACATGGTGCCGCCGTGCCAGTGAAAAAGGATGCGCCCGGTGGTGAGCAGGTAGGGATAGGTGGGGTCGGGGAGTTCGGCCGGGGGTTTGTAATCTATCGCGCAAAACAGCCCTTTGCCCCGTGTAAAGGTTTTGGTGTGCAGGATGGGTGTGCCGGGATGGTCGGGGGCGGGGCAAGGCCATTGTAAACCGCCATTTTCCAGCCGATGATAGGATATGCCTGCATAGGAAGGGGTGAGGGTGGTCATTTCGGCGAAGATGTCGGCCGATTTTTCATAGTGCCAGTTGGCTCCCAGGCGGTTTGCCAGGTCGGTGATGATTTGCCAGTCGGGGCGGGCTTCGCCGGGGGCGGGCAGAACGGGACGAATGAGTTGTACACGCCGTTCGGTGTTGGTGAAGGTGCCATCTTTTTCGGCGAAGCTGGTGGCGGGTAGGATGACGTGAGCAAATTCGGCCGTTTCATTCAAAAAGATGTCCTGAACTGCTAAAAACTCTACCTCGTGCAACGCCTCGCGTACATGGTTCAGGTTTGGGTCAGAGAGCATGGGGTTTTCGCCCATGATGAAGATGGCCCGGATTCGGCCGTTTTCTACCCCATTCATCATCTCTGTCACTGTTAACCCTGGTTGGGGGCTGAGTTTTTCATAGGGCACCCCCCAGCCTGCTGCCATTTTGCGCCGTGCCTCTTCATTGATAACTGGCTGGTAAGCGGAGAAGACATTGGGCAACCCGCCCATGTCGCAGGCCCCTTGCACATTATTTTGCCCGCGCAATGGGTTTAGCCCGGTACCTGGACGGCCGATTTGCCCGGTGAGCAAAGCCAGATTGGACAATGTTTTGACATTATCCGTGCCGGTGGTGTGTTGGGTGATGCCCATCGCCCAAAAAATAGAGGCGTTTTTGGCTTTTGCATACATGTGGGCCGCTTCGACAATTTGTTCCGCAGTCACCCCACTCACCAGGGCGGCTT
>CAZPEJ010000837.1:0-2347 GCA_964585465.1 uncultured Ardenticatenaceae bacterium | reverse complement strand
GTACATAGTGCCGTTCATTGCCAGGGATATGGGTAATGTGTCCGCGCCATCCTATCATGTCGGTATCGGCCGTTTCCTCCACCCACAACCGAATAATAAAAGAGTGGATGTTAGTCTCCGATAATTCCGCCTGGTGGTTTTCTAATTGCGACATGCGTAACTTGCTCACAATAACCTGACTACCGATTTATACTCACAAGGCGTATCTGCCAACGTTCTAACCACGTATCTAAAACGGTTCTTTAGGGTTTACTTGCTACTGACTTGGGAGAGGAGGTTAGGGATTAGAGATTGACGCATCTGCAATCTCTAATCTCCCTAATTTGGAAGGGGGGCTTTTTGCAACTGGCCTTCTACCCACTTAATGTCTGCCTGCACTTGATACTGCACCTGGTTTAGGTGGGTTTGAAGTTGTTTTAGGCCTTGTAAAATTTCTGGCAGGGATGGGTTGGAAAGTATTGCTACTGTTTGTGGTAGCGGGTCGGATTTGTTGGTATCAGGGGGTACAAGAAGTTGATCGGCACAGATTTGTTCATACAGTTTGAGGGTGCGGGTGGCGGGTTTTACGCCTAGTTCTTCTTGTAACACTGCCTGGCACCGTTCAAATTGGCGTAAGGCTCCAGTTCGGTCTCCCGCCAGATAGAACAGACGCATCAGGCTACGATGGGTGCGTTCCCGCGCCTTGTCATACCTCAAGATTTCTGCCCCATAAACCAGGCCACTTTCATAATTTTCATGAACTTCACAATAGCCAATCAGTTTATCTAATAAGATGAGGTACAACTGTTGCAAACGTTCCCGTTCATAGAGACACCACTCCTGATACCACCCCTCCAACAGGTCTCCCTGATAGAGAATAGCGGCCATTTGTAGTTCGCTGGCCTCCTGTGGTGTAAGCTGGCGACCAGCGATTCCCCGAAAACGATTGCAGGTACTTTCAAAAACAGCCACATCTATCCAGAGGTCTGTTTGGGAGTTCAACTGTAAACAATTGGCATCCGCCGAAAGGGTATGGGTTGCCACAAATCCTGTGAGTTCGAGGGCTGTTTGAAGTTGCCATAGGGTTTTGCGGAGGTAATTTCTCGATTGTGCTGGGGAATCGCTCCATAACAAATCGGCCAATGTTTCACGGGCATGGGGGCGGTCTCGATGGAGCAATAGATAACAGAAAAGCTCCTGTACTTTATTCACCTCAAAAACGGGTTTTAACGGTTCACTACTCCCTACTGAGAATTTACCAAATAAAGAAACACTCAAGCTGGACATAGGTGATTCTCCGAAAAATGAAGCTAAAGGGCTTATTTTCGACGCATTGTAATGGCAACCATTGTTTGAATTTTATCGGCTAGATGGCGAACCTGTTCTAATAACTCATCGGGTGGGGCTGTTTTTGACCAGGTTAATAATCGGCCCGATAATTGGTAAAGTGCATGTGTTATTGGGGAATATTCGGCCGTTTCTTTCTCTATGTCTTGAGCGACTTTTGTAAAATGACGAGCCAGACGGGTGAGAGAAAAAACTGTCTTTTCCGGCTCATTGGCATATCGCTGGCTCATCCGATGTACTCGCTTTGCCAGAGCCAAAACCTCTTCAGCCTGATAATAGGTGTGCAAATCCACCAACCCACTGTATAAAACATCTAACACTTGATCAACCACCTGTGAAAGGTCACTGATCTGCACAATATAATGGAAACCACTCACCCATTCATCCCCCACAAAAAACCTCACAGTAATAGGAAACGTTTGTACCGGCGGATCGGGGGGTAACGTAACCAAAAAGCGGACAATGACAAAATCACCGGGAGATAATGTTTGTGTTACAAATACTTTGCTCACCCCGCCTGTTTCTAAGGTGTGAGCCAATTCGCCGTTTAACTCCATCTGCACCCCTGCCAGGCGACCAGACTGGGTAGTATCTACCTCTACAAAAGCAGGGGCAATCTCCGACAAAGGATTATCTAGCCACAGCCCACGCAAGCTGGTTTGTATTCTCCTACTTATGCCACGCACATTTTGGATATCCATGTTTCGCTGTGCCACGTCATTATCTGTCCTCACACGGCTAGACAAATCATAAGACTTGAATGCGGCTGGATTAGACACAATGGCATTGATGACCGTATCCACTTCATTGCCACTTTGCGCCACTGCAAAAACACAACTATGGCTTGGATAAGTCGGGGGTACTTGCCACTCGATGTATTTGATTTTCGCCTCGTTGGGTGTAGGAAGCGATCCGTCTGCATTAGAAAAGACCAACGGATGAACTCCCCCGCCAGTTACGGGTGTTATCAGGTTTAAGGGGCGGCTGGTTGAACCAGGTTCGGCCAGAAACAGAAATACGT
>CAZPEJ010000836.1:0-2349 GCA_964585465.1 uncultured Ardenticatenaceae bacterium | reverse complement strand
GTTTCATAAGAGGGACGTATTGCGTATTGCGTGTTTAGTCACGCAATACGCAATACGCAATAAACCTTACGGTAACAAAACGGGACACGCTGTTGCCCCGCTGGTGGTGCAAACGATACGTCCCTGGATGGTGGGATGGACGGGGGAGTTGGCGGTGATGTAATCGGCCAAAACTTGTTCCATCACTTCGCGGGTGGTGGCCTGGCTAATCAGGACAGGATAACCATCCCCACCAGCCACCATAAAGTCGTTGGTGGCAATGTTGTAGGTGCTGCCAGCTGTCAAATCTACCGGTGCGCCAGTGCAGCTGCCATCGGGTGCCTGGTGAACGGCACTCAAGACGCGGCTGCCGACGGGGGCACTGATGTCATAGGTGAAACAGAGACCAGAAACTTGGGGGAAACGGCCGTTAGCCCCAGGCATTGAAGACACCCCATTTTCCAACATGGTTTTGAGTTGTTCGCCTGTCACATCCAACGTAGCAACCACATTCCCAAAGGGCAAAACGGTCAAAACCTGCCCACGAGAGATGAGGTAGGGGGTGGGGGTGTAGGGGGGGCAGAAATCGGTGCTAACGTCCACAATGGGGCAGGTGAGGTCGGCTCGTAACCCACCAGAATTGGTAATGGCAAAGTCGGCTCCGTAGCGCAGGCGAATGGCATCGGTGGTGATGTTGCCTACTAGCGATTCACAGATGCGCCCGGCGGACTGCCCACAAGCGTCGGCGCGGGGAATGTACACATTGGAATCTCCCACTACCTGGCTGAGAATGGGGGTCAGGGCATCTCGATATGGCTGGAGCATGGCTTCAATGGCCGGATCAGGTACCACTGCGCTGGAGGTAGGGGTGACAAAGGTGACGTTGCTGCTAATAATACGGCCGTTTGGACGGACACTCAGGTTAATACGGGCGTAAGTTTCACCTTTGCTAAGGTTTTCCACCACCAACGCCCCATTATGAACCCCAGAGTATTGGAAATCTGTGTGGTCTCCCAGAATGACATGGAAACCGCGCAGTTCATTGGCAAAATCAATCAGGGGGCCAAAAGCTGCACCAGTGCCAGCATCAAACCCGGTAATCCCGGAGTGAATTAAGACCACAAACAGTTGTGCCCCTTCGGCGCGGGCTTCGGCGCGGGCTTTCATGGCGGCTTGAACTGGGTCGGTTACATCAATGGTGCCAAAATTGCCAGGGAATACCAGTGTGGGGGCTTCTGGGTTGGTGATCCCAATAACAGCAATTTTGATACCGCCGACAGTGAAAATTTCATAATCTTTCACCCCGGTCAGGTTGTCGTCCCGATTTGCCAGGTTGGCCGATACATATTGGAAATCTGCCAGATCAATCATTTGTTGCAGATGGGCAATCCCTCTGTCAAAGTTGTGATTGCCAAAGGTGTCGGCATTGAATCCCATCATGTTCATGGCTAAAACGGCCGGTTCTTCATTGAAGAAACTGGAGAGCGGCGGGGCTGCCCCATAGGCATCTCCCGCTGTCAGGGTGAGGGTGTTGGGGTTGGCGGCTCTATCTGCCTGGAAATAAGTTGAAAGAACGGCCGCTCCACCCACGCCATTCAACGGATCCAGTTGGGCGTGCCAGTCGGATACAGTCAAAATCTGTATATCTACTGGTTGCCGGTCTGCTGTCACTAATGCCGCTTGTCCAACGACCAGTAACAACAACAGAGTCCCAATCAATAAGAACTTGGTGCTACGCTGCATAATGCTTCCTCCTATGGGTAAATAAGGGTTTTTTTTACATTGGTAGGCCCAATGTATAACACAACATAAATTGCAAAAGTGTATAGGACACGGGGCTGTTGAAGGGTTCTGTCGAATTTGCGTGACGGTTCAAACAAGTGATGTTTTGCCATCAATGATGGGAGGTCATTTAGTTGACATAACCCTTTAGACAGTTTTCTACACAAAATTACATGAAATAAAGTATTTTACTGAGGCGTGGTTACAAATTTGCTTACGGCTGTAACAGGGCACGGGTTTCTGCGGCGTACAAAACGTGGAAAGTGGGATTGATGGCTAGGGCGGTTTGCAGGTGGGTTTGAACGGCCGTTTCATTTCCCAACGCATGAGCAATGAGTCCGGCGTGGTAATGGAGCAGTGCATCCTGAGTGCCCAGGCGCAAGGCTTCCTGGCTGTAGTGCCAGGCGCGTTCATACTCGCCGTTCTGGTACAATGCCCAGGCTAACACGTCGGCGGCGTAGATGCTGGGGCGGCGTTGGTAAGCGGCTTCTGCTTTTTGGGCGGTTTCGGCGGGGTTGAGGCCGTGATTGGCCTCAAACAGAGCCAATTCCATGTCTACATCCATGCCTGCTGTGGCATTGAGTTGTT
>CAZPEJ010000835.1:0-2359 GCA_964585465.1 uncultured Ardenticatenaceae bacterium | reverse complement strand
CACGTTTGAGCAGTATCAGCGCGAGGCTATTACCCCATCCCAACAAATTGAAGCCTTAAACCTGATGGGGGATCAATTAAATTTTCGCGGGCAACCCCAAGAGGCGTACCAACTTCACCAACAAGCCTTACAAAAGGCAGAAACACACCACTTAAAAAGAGGGAAAGCCAGGTCTTTGAGTGGGATCGGGGGGGCGCTCCTCAATATGGGGCGCATTGAAGAGTCGCTCATTTATGCCAAACAAGCTTTATCGCTTTTTTGGGAAATAAACGATTTAACCCAGCAGCGATTTGTCTGGAGCGTCATCGGGGTTTCCCACTCTTACACCGGGGCGATAGATAAAGCATTAGAGGCTTATCGGGAATCTCTACGGCTGGCTCGTAAGGGGGATAACTATGAAGCGATGATGTTAAACAACATTGGCGAGGCATACCAGGAGCTTTTTGATCTGGAACAGGCAAAAACTTATCACGAACAAGCTTTGTCAGCCTACTTGCCCCACGAACCAGGGTTAGAAACGGATCTTCACCGCAACCTGGGGGTGACGTTGTGTGCGTTAGGAGATTGGGAAACAGGGTTGTTTCAGCTTCAACTGGCTCTGGAGATGAGTTATCGCTCTAATCAGATGGAAATGACGCAGCAAACCTTGTACTCGCTGGCTCAGACGGAGTTGGAGCAAGGAGCGTATGAGAAGTCGCGTGGGCATATTCAAGAGTTATTTGCTGTGGCGCAACGGGTCGGGAGCAGTCACCACCTGGCACGAGCGCATTTGTTGTTGGGGATTTACCAGCAGGTTCAAGGGGAAACAGCCGTTGCGGATCAACAACTGCAACAAGCCCTGCTGCTGGCCCACGAAACAAACCAACCCCACCTCATCTGGCAAATCCACGCCCGCCTGGCCCAAATCGCCACCATTCCAGACCTGGCTACCATTCATTACCGCATCGCCGCAGATACCATCGAACGGCTATCGCTGCGGCTACAAAATGGGGCACTGCGACAAAAATTTTTGAGCGCGCCAGCCATTCAAACGATTTTTCAAGCCATTTCATGAGGTTATTATGTCCAAAACAACTTTTCAAGCTGCCGCCCTGGCGGCCGTGATTGCATTTTTGAGCGTGTTGGTGATGGGGTTTGGGGTGCCTGTGCCGGCCGAGGGCCTTTCCTGGCAGCCCAGCATGGCTACCCAGACAGTGGCAGAGTTTATCCGCGCCACCAATGAGTACCCCCAGTTGGCTCTGCGTTTTTTTGCCGCCGATTCTCTTTTTGTTCTCAGTTACATCATGGTTTTTGTGGGTTTATACACCGTCGCCGCCGAATCATCTCCCCGTTTTGCCCAAATTGGTTTAGGGGCAGGTATTGTGGCCGGGGTGTTCGACGCGGCCGAAAATGCTTTTTTTGTGGTATATGCCACCCAATCGCTCAGTGGCATTCCTTTAACTGAACCAAACCTGCCCCTTATTTACATTTTGGCAAACCTGAAGTGGATGGGAGCTTTTGCGGCGTTATATGCGTTTGGGTTGGGGTGGCCGAAAAACGGCCGTTTTGACCAACTGCTCACCCTCCTCATGGTACTATTCCCCATTGTTGGCGTTCTGGGTGTGGCTCAACCCACATGGGTAGACCTGCGCGGTCTCTTCTTCCTGGTGGGAATGCCTCTCTTTGCCTGGCGGTTCTGGCAAGCCCGTTAAAAAACAGATCGCGCGTCCATTTTTAACGTTTCCTTAAGACCGCATGTAACTTGAATCTGTTATTATCCTATGATAATTTGTGGCATAGGGCCATAAACGGAGATTAGGAGATAAAAGTTGAGCAAATCCATCCTGGTAGTTGACGATGAACCCATGACACGCACCCTACTGCGGATGATGTTGGCTCCAGCAGACTTTCAGGTGTTTGAGGCCGAAGACGGATTAGATGCTGTTACCAAAAGCAAAAAAAATATCCCCGACTTAATCATTATGGATGTGATGATGCCCAACATGAATGGCCTGGAAGCGTGCCAATCCATTCGGGACGACGCAGAAACAACTCACATCCCCGTGATCATCCTCAGTGCCAAAACCACCCCCCAGGCCGTTGAAGCCGGGTTAGCCGCCGGAGCCACCCGCTATCTGACAAAACCCGTTTCCCGCACTGTTTTATTACAGATTGTCAATGAGGTGTTGGATGGTCAGCCATTACACACCTCATAACGTCTGTTTTTCCCTCTTTTTCTACTCCCCCATCTAAAACTTCAAAAACAGCTAATAATTGGAGCGCAGACAACGCGGATGTCATAAGCCTTCGCGGGTTTTTCTCTGTACTTGCCTGCGTGATAACCACCATTCCCCATCAAACTGCCAGTACCGCAAACTGT
>CAZPEJ010000834.1:0-2364 GCA_964585465.1 uncultured Ardenticatenaceae bacterium | reverse complement strand
CGGCGGAACGCCGCCCGCCGCACCCCCACAAAATGGTTAAACCCGGCCTTCTGCAAGGTAGCAGCCCGGTTCCAAAATGTGGCGTGCAGAGTAGCCAGCCCATGAACGGCCGTTTCCACATCCTGTGCCAGCCACTTTTCCGCTTTTACATGGTTGGGCACATCCGGCAGTAACACCCAACCCTTTTCACCTATCCAATGGCTAAACAGACAGGGAACCGCCAGACCCGGCAACTCAACGGCCGTTTCCTGGTAAAAAATAGCTTCCGTTCGGTTGGTATGTTTGCCCACAAACGTCACCGGATCGTTCTGCTCGGCCAGAGTTAACGTGTAGCGGTAGAGGCGATGGTGTGGAGGCAGGGGGTCACTGGAAACGGCCGTTACCGTCACCCCGTCCATTTCCATCTCGCGCCGCAACAACACCGTCCAGGCGGCCGCATCACATCGCTGCAACTGTGCAAAATCAAGCCGATTCATCGGGCGAGATTGTAAAACGGATTAGAGGGTGTGGCAAATCTGTTAATTTACCAGGTGGAACAAATTCCTCACCACAAACGTCTTACTGTCACAACCGGTTGAAATCAAAAAAACGCTCAAAAATAGAA
Source organism: uncultured Ardenticatenaceae bacterium (assembly GCA_964585465.1). Taxonomy (GTDB): domain Bacteria; phylum Chloroflexota; class Anaerolineae; order Promineifilales; family Promineifilaceae; genus CAZPEJ01. The sequence continues at coordinate 1,760 of CAZPEJ010000834.1, read as the reverse complement.
CAAAAACAGATCACCTGTGGAGGAAACCATGTATACCAGAAAATTTACCCTCATTCTTTTCGTTTGTTTGTTGGCTGTTTTAACCGCCTGCTCCTCTAACCCAGTGACCGGCACAGCCCCCCTTTACAACGAACAACAACCGATGGCTACCCAGGCCGTAGCTTATGAACCTGTTTCTGTCGAAAGTATTGCCCCTTTCGCCCCTCCCAATGGTGAAGCGGCCCCGGACATGTTCTTTGAAGATTACGGAGTCAACCCATTCATAGATTCCCAGGATGACAACCTCTCCACCTTTGCCATAGATGTAGACACCGGGGCCTACACCCTGATGCGTCGTTACATCAGCGATGGCAACCTGCCTCCAGACGAAGCGGTGCGGGTAGAGGAATTTATCAACTATTTTGACCAGGGTTACTCTTCCCCAGAGACAGGAGCTTTTGCTATTCATCTGGAAGGTGCCCCCACACCCTATGGCGAAAACGAAAACTACCAGCTGGTGCGGGTAGGCATCCAGGGGTACCGGGTAGACGAAACCGAACGCCCCAACGCTACCCTGATTTTTGTGATTGACGTGTCTGGCTCGATGGATATGGAAAACCGTCTCGGTCTGGTCAAAGAGTCACTCCACATGTTGTTAAATCACCTGCGCCCCACCGACCGGGTTGGCATCGTGGTTTATGGCTCATCTGCACGAGTGGTGTTGCAGCCCACCTGGGTAGATTCGCGCAGCACCATCATGGCTGCCATAGATAGTCTTTACCCCGAAGGTAGCACCAACGCCGAGGAAGGGTTGATGGTAGCTTATCAAATGGCCCAGGCGTATTTCCAACCCGACCAGATTAACCGTCTCATTCTCTGCTCAGATGGGGTGGCAAATGTGGGTAATACGGCCGCCGAAACCATTTTGCAACAGGCAGAAGAGGGCATTTCCCTCAGCACGTTTGGGTTTGGCATGGGCAACTACAACGATGTGTTAATGGAACAACTGGCTGACCAGGGGGATGGCAGTTATGCCTACGTTGATACCCTGGACGAAGCTGAACGGATTTTTGTCAATCAACTGACTTCTACCATTTTTACCATTGCCAAAGATGTCAAAATTCAGGTGGTGTTTAACCCGGCCGTTGTGGAACGGTATCGCCTCTTGGGGTATGAAAACCGGGCCATCGCCGATGAAGATTTCCGCGATGATACCGTAGATGCGGGTGAAGTGGGTGCCGGGCACAGCGTGACAGCCCTGTATGAAATTAGACTGGCTGATGGAGCCAACCCGGCCGAAGTTGCCATGTCGGTTTCGTTGCGATTTGCCGACCCAGAAACGGCCGAAATCACTGAAATCTCCCGCGCCATTACCCCCATCGAGTTTGCCGCTGCCTTTGAAAACGCTTCACCCCGTTTCCAACTCGATGCGGTCGTTGCGGAATATGCTGAGGTGTTGCGGGGGAGTTACTGGGCACAGGAAAACGACCTGGTTTCTGTGGCGATTGATGCTCGTCGGATCGCCGAATATCTGCCGGAAGATACCGACGTACAGGAGTTTGCCGCCCTGGTGTGGCAAGCCGCAAGCCTGAATCAATAGAAAAATGTCTCGCGCAGAGGCGCAGGGGCGCGGAGTTTCTTTCTCCCCCTGCGCCACTGTGCAAAAACCAACTTTGTCGCAAAAGTAACAAACTCACGTTGATTAAAAAGATACAACCCTTTAGGGATGAAAATTAAACAACTTACAGAACTGAGATTGGAGATTGGAGATTGAACCAATC
>CAZPEJ010000833.1:0-2370 GCA_964585465.1 uncultured Ardenticatenaceae bacterium | reverse complement strand
GCCCGTTCCCCGGCCATAAGCAACCCCAACTGTTCTACCGTCACCTTGTCGCTCTCCACAATCCCCATAATCTCCCCGCCAAATAACACCATAATGCGGTCGGAAAGGGCTTTTACTTCGTCCAGGTCTTCGGAGATGAGCAGCGTGGCTAATCCGTCAGCCCGTTGTTGCAGCAGTTGGTTGTGAATGTACTCCGTTGCCCCAATATCTACCCCGCGTGTGGGTTGGGCCGCAATAAGTACCTGGGGTTTGCGCGCCAGCTCCCGCGCCAGGATCAGCTTTTGGATGTTACCACCAGAGAGGTTTTTGATGAGGGTTTCGCGGCTGGGGGTTTTGACGTTAAAAGATTCGATGAGATGTTGGGCATGGGTGGCAATCTCTTTGAAATTGAGGAATAACCCGCTGCTAAACGGCCGTTTCACATAATCCTGTAAGATCGCATTTTCCGCCACCGAAAAATCTTTTACCACCCCATCGTGCATTCGCTCCTCCGGGATGTAAGACAGGCCATTGTTAAACATCTGTGCCGGTATGAAGTGAGTCACGTCTTGCCCTTTGAGCAAAACACGGCCGTTTTTCACCCGTTGTAACCCGGCAATCACCTCGGCTAATGGCCGTTGCCCATTCCCAGACACCCCCGCCACCCCCAAAATCTCCCCACTGCGAATCTCAAAACTGATCTGTTTCAAAATCTGTTTGCCATCGTCATTCGTCACACTCACATTTTCCAGTTGCAGCCGCACTTCCCCCACCGGCACAGGCGGGCGGTGGCGTGTGAGCAATACCTCCCGCCCCACCATCATATTTGCCAGTTCCGTCTTGCTCACCGCCGAGGTTTGCACCGTGCCCACCATTCGGCCATCGCGCAGCACCGAAACCCGGTCGGTGAGGGCAAAAATCTCACCCAATTTGTGGGAAATAAAAATCAAGGCGTGCCCGTCGGCAGCCATCTGTCTGAAAATGACAAACAGGTCATCCACCTCTTGCGGGGTCAGAACGGCCGTTGGTTCATCCAAGACCAGCAATGCCGCTCCCCGGTACAACGCCTTGATAATTTCCACTCGTTGCCGTTCCCCCACCGCCAGCTTAGAAATAACCGCATTGGGGTCTACCTGCAACCCATACTTTTCTGCCAGTTCGCGGATACGCGCCGACACCACATCCAGGTCTAAACGCGCTCCTCTGGAAGATTTCAGCCCCAGGGCCACATTTTCCGCCACAGTCACATTATCCACCAGCATAAAATGTTGATGAATCATGCCAATCCCCAGTTTGAGTGAATCAGTGGGGGAGTGAATGGTGACAGGACGGCCGTTTAACAAAATCTCTCCCTCATCTGGCTGATACAACCCATACAGCGTCTTCATCAAGGTACTTTTGCCCGCCCCATTTTCCCCTAACAAGGCATGAATCTCACCCGCCTTGACATCAAAATTTACATGGTCATTCGCCAGAACCCCAGGGAACCGTTTCACAATCCCCCGCATTTCCAGCGACTCAATACGCGGCAAACCAGAAGGGAGAAATTTTCGTTCTTGTGTCATCATAACGGCCGTATTTATTCGTAAAACGTGAAATGAAAATCAAACAACTTACAGAACTGAGATTAGAGATTAGAGATTAACGATTGATTCAATCGCCAATCTCCAATCTCTGCATACTGATCACTGTCTACTGATCACTGTATACTGAGTACTGTCTACTGATCCTAATTCCTCGGCTCCGCCACAATTTCAATACTGCCATCAATAATGCCAGCCTGGGCAGCCTGGGCCGCAGCCACCGCCTCGGCAGGCAAACTATCGCTATAAAGCATCTTCTGGCCGCCATTTTCCAATGTCAATTGGAACACCTGACCGCCATACTCACCCGCCTGATTAGATTGAATCATGGCTAACAAGGTGGGCCGCCAATCGTACAAAACAGTCGCAATCACCACTTCTGGAGCCAGCGAACTCTGGTCAGATTGCACCCCTAACCAGTAAACACCCGCTTCTTTGGCTATGCCAATAGCACCCACCACCTGCTGCGCCGAACCAGTCAGCACATCAGCACCGGCGGCAATTTGGGTATTGGCAGCCTCGGCCGCCAGGGCCGTATCTCCAAACGAACCCGTAAAGGAGACATTCACCTGCAAATCGGGGTCGGTATCGCGCACCCCCGCCACAAACCCATCCACATGCAGTTTGGCATCCCCGGCATCCACCGGGCCAACCAGGCCAATGATGCCCGATTGGGTCAGGTTAGCAGCCAACACCCCACTAACATACCCCCCTTGTTCCAGGCGCGGGTCATAAGCAAAGATGTTGGTCAATCCTTCGTCGGCTCCGTAGTTCGTGGTGGTGCCCCAGGCAAAGCTGGTTTCGGGGA
>CAZPEJ010000832.1:0-2371 GCA_964585465.1 uncultured Ardenticatenaceae bacterium | reverse complement strand
GGGGTGGGCGACAGGGGAACGGCCGTTTAACTCGGCCACGCTGTAAAATGAAGCGTCCACTACTGCCCACGCCACCTCTGCCAACTGCTCCCCGGCTCTGGGCCACAACTCCCATCGGTCAATATCTGGCAAATAAAACAAAGACCTGTTTGGCCCTTCCACCCGAAAGGCAAACGTACCGATGTTCCATTCATCCCGGTGGGGTACCGGCACCGGCACAATTTGTAAATCCTTTGCCAGGGGGATTGGCCGTTCCGGGGTCAGTGGTTCTAGTTGCAGACCCGCCAACAGCGGCCACCAGAGCCGATTGGCTGCCACCAGAGCCATTAAACCTGGTGCAGCGTAAACCGGCAGTTTGTGGGCGGCCATGGCTTCTGGCCCCAGTTGGGGCAATCCGCCAATGTGCCCCATGTGCGCGTGTGTGAGGAAAATAGCATCGGGTTGACGCAGGCGATTCGGCCGTTTTTCATGCCCTCCCAATACATCCCCCAACAAATCCAACTGGTACTTAATGTCAGGCGTGGCATCAATCAACCAAACCCGCGCCGGGGCAACGTTGAAGGGCGAAGAGCGAAAAGCGACTTCTCCCTCCTCGCCCCTCGCGCCTCGCCCTTCGCTCTCTCCCTCCTCCCTCCGCGTATCCACAATTGCCAGGCAAGTCGCCATCTCTGCTTTGGCCGGGTCTGCAAAAGCCGCCACACACCGGGCACATCGGCAACCGATATGGGGCAGCCCACCATCTTGCATAACGCCTAATAAAACGGCCGAAACTTGATCGGGGGGAAATGTAATCATGCGTGGTTGGTTTATGGTTTGTTGTTCTCTGTGATAAACAAGCATATCATGAGTATAAGACGCGCAAAAAGGGCAGTCAATAAAGTTTATCGGAAATAACGTCCTCGTGCAGAGGTACAGAGGGTTTACTGTTCCCTGCGCCTCCGCGCGACATAAAGTTAAATCCGATAATGTTCATGGGTTAGGCAGCCACAGAGCGGTTTTCCTGCTTGAATTGCCTATTGCCCCTGGTTGCTCGCTTGGTAGAATTATTCTTTTGCTGCAAAGGCGCGGCTTCCCACCCGCGTTTTCACTGTACCTGCACGTTCCGCACCAACAAACCGTACACAACAAGAGGAGAACCATGAAAGAATTATCTAAACTCGTCAGCAGCATCCCGGCCTCCGTCACCCTGGCCGTCAACGACAAAGCTAAAGCCTTACAAGCGGCCGGGCAAGATGTGATTGCCCTGGCTGGTGGCGACCCCGACTTCGATACCCCCGACCATATCACGGCGGCGGCGTTTGCGGCGATTGAAAATGGGGCTACCCATTACCCCGGCCCAATGAAAGGTGTCATGCCCGCCCTTAACGCCATTGCCAACAAAATGGAGCGTGACAACGGTATCAAGGCCAACCCCAAAACGGATATTGTGATCACCCCTGGCGGTAAATGGGGGTTATACCTGGCTCTGGCCACCATTTCTAACCCAGGGGATGAAATTATTTACCTGGAGCCGGTGTGGGTTTCTTATGAACCGATGATCACGCTGGCTGGGGCCACCCCGGTGGGGGTCAGTTTGCCTGCCGAGGACAACTTCCGGGTAACGGCCGATCTCATTCGCGCCAAAGTCACCCCCCACACCAAAGCCATCATGGTCAACAGCCCCAACAACCCAACCGGCCGGGTACTCACCCAAGAAGAGTTTGAAGCCATCGCTGAAGTTGTTTTGGAGTCTGACTTATATGTCATTTCTGACGAAATTTATGAAAAACTGGTATTCGACGGCCGAAAACACCTCTCTATTGGCTCTTTCCCCGGCATGGCCGAACGCACCTTCACCGTCAATGGCCTTTCTAAAAGTTACGCCATGACCGGCTGGCGGTTGGGTTGGTTGGTTGGCCCCGCCAAAGCCATGCAAATTGCCATTGACCTCAACAGCCAGACCGTTTCTTCGGCCGCCACCTTCACCATGCACGCCACCGTTGCCGCCCTCAACGGCCCCCAAGACATCATTGTTACCATGCGCGACGCTTACCAGGCACGGCGAGATTTTATGGTCAAAGCCCTTAACGAGATTCCCGGCGTACATTGCCGTTCGGTGGAAGGGGCGTTTTACCTCTTTCCCAGCTTTCCAGGGGCCAGCACCGGCGACAGTGTGAAACTGGCTGATGCGCTGCTGGAAAAAGCGGGCATTGCTGGCACACCAGGCATCGCTTTTGGGGCTAGTGGCGAGGGGCATGTGCGTTTCTCCATTGCCACCGCCAAACGTGATCTGGAACGGGCGGTTGAACGGCTGGCAAAAGTTGCACACACTCTGTAATTTGCAAAAACAGAGAATGGGACGTGAATAAACGCGGGTTAAACGGGTGAATGC
>CAZPEJ010000831.1:0-2376 GCA_964585465.1 uncultured Ardenticatenaceae bacterium | reverse complement strand
ACCTTTTGAGCAGGAGGCATCGTGAAAATAAAAGTTGATTACCGTTATGTATTGTTGCTGGCTATCCCTATTGCCGTTTTTGCAGATCAATTGGGGTTGGACGATACGGCACAATTTATTGCATCTGCCATTGGTATCATTCCCCTGGCCGGGTTTATTGGTGAAGCAACGGAAGAGTTAACGGCTCACACTGGCCCCAAAATTGGTGGGTTACTCAATGCCACCCTGGGAAATGCGGCCGAATTGATTATTACCATTGTCGCCATTCAAGAAGGGTTGTTTGACCTGGTGATCGCCTCCATTACTGGCTCTATTTTGGGAAACCTGCTGCTAGTGATGGGGTTCAGCATTTTGTTGGGTGGGCTGAAAAACAAAACACAAAAGTTCAACCATTTGCAAGCGACCAATCACGCTACCATGCTCATCCTGGCGGTAGCGGCGTTGATGATTCCGGCTATTTTTGGCAGGTATATTGACGTGGCCCATCACGCCGATTTGCAACCTTTTAGTCTGGGGGTAGCGGTGGTAATGATTATTATCTACGGCCTGGGTATCTACTTTGCTTTTACAGACCGGGTAGAGGACGATCCGTTAACCCGTGAATCGGCTCATGCACATCACGCTAAATGGTCAGTCTCAACGGCCGTTATTGTTCTAACAATTGCCACTATTGCCATTGTGTTTATGAGCGAATTGCTGGTGGAATCGGTGGAGCATGTGGTGGAAACGTGGGGTTGGAGCGAATTTTTTGTCGGCATTATCATCGTGCCATTGGTCGGGAACGTGGCCGAACATCTGGTGGCTGTGCAGGTGGCAATTAAAAATCAGATGGATTTGAGCATGGAAATCGCTCTAGGGTCAAGTTTACAAATCGCTCTATTTGTGGCTCCGGTTTTGGTTCTGGTAGCAGCTTTGATGGGCAAAGAGTTGGCATTTCTCTTCACCGAATTTGAACTGGTGGCTTTGGGAACGGCCGCTATTGTTTCTGTCTTTGTGTTTAAGGACGGCCGTTCAAACTGGTTAGAAGGTGCCCAACTCCTGGCCCTGTACATGATTTTAGGGGTAGCCTTCTTCTTTTTGTAAAGAGATTGGAGATTGGAGATTTGTCAACCTCCAATCTCCCCTCACAACAACTCGCGCAAACGAGACACCACCATCTCCATTGCTACCCGATTCAACCCCCCGTGTGGAATAATCACATCCGCATACCGTTTACTAGGTTCAACAAACTTCAAGTGCATGGGGCGAACCGTCTCCATATACTGCTTGACCACCGAATCCAACGACCGCCCCCGTTCCTGAATATCCCGTTCCAATCGCCGGATAAACCGCACATCCGCATCCGTATCTACAAACACCTTAATATCCATTAACTCCCGCAATTTTCGTTTGGTGAAAATGAGGATACCTTCTACCAAAATGATGGGGCTTGGCTCCATTAAAATGGTTTCTTCTGTGCGGCGGTGCGTGGTGAAGTCATACACAGGCAGGTGAATCGCCTCTCCAGCCAACAGCTGTTTGACATGATGAATCAATAGCTTTGTTTGCAGTGAATCAGGGTGGTCAAAGTTAATCTGGGATCGCTCCTCCAGACTAAAGTGGCTCAAATCTCTGTAATAGGCATCGTGTGGCAAATAGGCCACCTGAGACGCATCTACCGCCTGCAAAATCGCCCTGGCAACAGTGGTTTTGCCCGATGCTGTCCCACCCGCTACACCAAAAACAATGGGTTTGTGTTTACTCATGTCAAAACTGTAGGTCTTTCAGATTTTGTGGGGGTTGCCGTGAAACGTAAAACGTGAAACGTGAAATTTCTTTGGTCACGTTTTACGTTTCACGTTTCGTTGGTTGTCAACCCCTGAGTTCCCAAAGAGTCCCAATTCATAAAAACAAACCCTTAGAGTGAGAACAACTCTAAGGGTTTCTAAGCCACCCATGGGACTTGAACCCATAACCTATCGCTTACGAAGCGATTGCTCTGCCATTGAGCCAGGGTGGCAAGTGGGAGGCATTATACCAATGGTAGAACGGCTTGACAAACGGGGTCGTGTTAACAATTTGCCGGAAAAGTGGCAATGGAACGCGGATGACGCAGGTTTGACGGGTTTTCGCGGATTTTTTTCTCTGGTTTTATCCGCGTAAACCGCGCGGTATTCTGCCGTTCTCCGACAGGCTGCTAGCTGAGTACTGATATGAGCAGGAACTACGAACCTGGGGTTAGGAAGCGGCGCACGATAGCCTGGAATTCGGGTTGTTTTTCCAGAACGGGCACATGACCGCATTGGGGTAACAAGTTGACTTCGGTGTGGCGAAACATGTGGGAGAGTTTGATGGCATCGTCGGGCGGTACGACCTTGTCGTTTTCGCCCCAGATGA
>CAZPEJ010000830.1:0-2382 GCA_964585465.1 uncultured Ardenticatenaceae bacterium | reverse complement strand
CCAAACAGTGGTGGCTAACTATATCACCAATGGCTCTGAGCCATATTGTCTGGAAGGGTTGACGGCCGGGGCGTATCAAATTACCCGTTCGGTGGGGCGTTATGAATACCTGACGACCGATGGGGATATGACCATTTCTTTGGCCGCAGGGGATGTGGTACACCTGGAATTTGGCAGTTACCAGGGAGAGGCAGTCACTGTGACAGAAACGGCCGTTCCCCTCACCCCTACCTTGCTGCCCATAGGTGTCACCCCCACTGCCACCCCCACCCCCTTGCCAACTGCCCAATCCGTTTTTCCCACAACGATTGCCCTACTCCTCCTGGTTGCGTGTGGGCTAACGGCCGTATCTGTGTTATTCTTCCTCGCTCGTAAACGAACTATTTTATAATTGTGATGGTCAAAATGAAAAAGAAATACCTATTTTTCCTATTTTTTTTGTTAACAACACTCACCCTGGCAGGACACCAAACCCGCCCCACCCTGGCGGCCCCAGCACAACAGACCAACCTGCTGCTAAACCCTGGTTTTGAAGGTACGTATGATAGCAACGGGGCCGCTCCCAGTTGGATACGATGGCACCGCGAAAGTGCCCCAGACCAGTTTGGTGACTGCTTAAACGGCTACCACAAACTCCCTCGTTGGGGGAATGCCATAGATTTTGTACGTAGTGGCACTACCTCCCAATATATCGGCAACAATTGGGATACCTGGTCAGCCGGAATGTGGCAGACCGTCTCGGTCACGCCGGGAGCTACTTACCGCTTTTCCTTCTGGGCGCGTGGATATGCGTCTATGGATAGCTCAGAACCCTCTTACGGGGGGTTACTAATGAATCTCCGTGCCGGGGCTGACCCCAACGGGAGCGGTTTATGGAGTGATCCCGATGTTGTCTGGGGCACAGCAGGCAACGCCCATGATCAATGGGTACAATTTTCGGTTCAAGTAACAGCTACTGGCGACAAAATCACTGTTTTTACCTCTGCTAATTGGGGTGTTCCTGGGGTGAATCAATGTTACAAATTCCTCAATACCTATTATGATGATGCTGAACTGGTGCAGGTGAGCATTCCCACACCCACATCACCACCCCGTCCCACCCTCCCACCTGCCACCAGCACACCCATTCCTCCTACCCCCACTGAAACACCCATTCCAGTGACTCCAACTGAAACGGCCGTTCCCACCGAAACCCCTAGCCCCACCCCCAGCGGCGGCATCATTTGTGTTAATGCTTTTGTGGACGACAACGCGAATGGGCAACGGGATGCCAGCGAAGGATACATGGCGGGTGTGACCATTTCCATTGCCGATAACACCCAGGTACTCCATCAGGTCATTTCGGCTGGCACGGCCGATCCCGTCTGTTTTGAGGGTATTGCCCCAGGTAATTACCAGATTGCCCAAACCATTCCCGGCCGTTTGGAGATGACCACCTCGGCCAATGCCGCTTTGACTATTGAACAAGGCAAAACTTATGGGGTAGAGTTTGGCAGTCGGGTACGCCCCACCGAGAGCGCGGCCCCGGCAACAGAAGTTGCCAGCAACAACCCCACCCCCCAGGCAACGGCCGTTTCCCCTGATGCCACCCCCACTGAAGACTCCAGCCCCGATTGGCTGGCAGTTAGCGGCGTAGCCATTCTAGGCATCGCCGTCATTTTGTTAGCCGTTCTGATTTTTATGGTACTTCGACGCTGATCCTGACTCACTGGTGAATAGTACTCAGTAAACAGTAAACAGTAAACAGTAAACAGTAAACGGTAAACAGTACTGACCACTCCCCCACATGTGTCTCGCCGAACCCAACTCCTGACCATTACCTTACTGCTGGCTGGCCTGGCAGCTGTGCCCCTGGCGAGTGGTGGCGGGCTGCTCAATACACATAGTGGAGGGGATAGCCCCTTTTTATTACAACGGCTACAACAACTGGAAACGGCCGTTCTCGATGGTCACTTCCCTGTGCGCTGGATGCCCGATGCCAGTTATGGCTACGGCTACCCCTTCTACAATTTCTATGCCCCCCTTTCCATCTACATTGCCGCCCTCTTTCGTTTGATCGGCTTCAGCTACGTTCACGCCATTCAACTGACGCAACTTGCGGGTTTCCTGGTGGCGGCCTGGGGGATGTTTTGTCTGGCCGAACGCTGGTTTAATAGCGAATGGGCAGGTTTGCTGGCCGCCGCCGTTTACACCTATGCCCCCTTCCACCTGGTAAACGTCTACGTGCGGGGGGATTCACTGGCTGAGTTTTGGGCGATGGCCTTCTACCCTTTGGTCATCTTAACGGCCGAAAACATGTTAAGCTTTGAGTTTCGAGTTTCGAGTTTTAAGTTTACCACCCGCTCCCCCCTGGTCTGGTTTGCCCTCGCCTATGCCGGGCTG
>CAZPEJ010000829.1:0-2396 GCA_964585465.1 uncultured Ardenticatenaceae bacterium | reverse complement strand
GACAAGCTGTTCTTTGTATCAGCTATCGCCCCAAATTTATTGCGGATAATGTCTACTATTCACTGTCCACTGTTCACTGCCCACTATCCCCCAACAAACCCCTGCACCTTCAGCAACTCGGCATTCAGCAAGGCCCCGTGCGCGGCACCCCGCAAGGTATTGTGGGTGAGGGCCATAAATTTCAGGTCTAATACCCCACACTCACGCACCTTGCCCACTACCCAGGCCATGCCATTGCCAGCATCCCGATCTAGCCGGGGTTGTGGGCGGTCTGGTTCGGAACGGTAAATGAGCAACGGTTTGGGCGAGGAGGGCAGCCCGGCGCAAATAGTGGGCGGCTGCCAATTTTTGAGGGTTTCAATCGCCTCTTCGACACTGGTTTTATGCCGCAACTTAACCGACACACTTGCTAGATGCCCATCGTACACATGCACACGATTAGCCTGGGCACTCAGGCGCAACTCTGCCATGATCATCTGCCCGTTTTCTACCCGCCCCAATAACTTTTTCGGTTCGTTTTCCAGCTTCACATCTTCGCCGCCAATGTAAGGCACAACGTTATCCAGGATGTCCATTGAGGACACGCCTGGGTACCCGGCACCAGAAATGGCTTGTAGGGTGGTCAAAACGGCCGATTCCAAACCAAACACCTCATCCCAAATTTTCATAGGCAGGATGGCACTGGTGGTAGAACAGTTGGGGCTGGTGACAATAAAGCCGGGCCAGTGACGGGCAGCCTGCTGGGCAGGAATCAGGGCGGTGTGATCGGGGTTGACTTCTGGAATGAGCAGCGGCACATCCGGGGTCATACGGAAGGTGGATGTATTAGAAATCACTGCGTACCCGGCCGCCGCAAATTGGGGTTCCCACTCTTTGGCATCACTGGTGGGCAGGGCAGAAAAAACCACCGGTGGCTTACCGGGGATGTCCAGGTTGGGGGCGGTGGGTTGGACAATCAGTTGAGCCACTCGTTGGGGTGGTTCGCCCGGCAATTTCCAATTCACCCCTTCACCAAACGGCCGTCCTACAGTGCGGTCTGAACCTGTCACAACGGCCACCTCAAACCAGGGGTGGTTCTCTAACAACTGGATAAATCGCTGACCCACAGTACCTGTTGCGCCCAAAATACCGACAGGAATTTTGTTCATCATAACCTCCAAAAAAGTTGCAAATAAAAACGCCACCACCCGATTGGGGCGATGGCGTTCGCGGTTCCACCCAATTTTAGTAAATAGTGAACAGTAAACAGTTCACTATTTACACTCATAACGGCCGTTAATGGAGCCACCCAGGCTTTCCTACTCGAAACTCGAAACCTTCAGAAAGCCACTCTCAGGGGGTTTTCACAAGGGCGTTTCCGGTCATGGCTTCCAGCCTACGGCCATTGACTCTCTGATCTGCATCCACTTGTTACTCGTCCTGATCAACGTTTTGTTATTTATACTCACAAAAGGTCTGATTGACCAACAACTACTATTCTTATCCATCCCAGGCAACCAGTAAAAACAGATGGGTCAGTCAAACATTATCCGTTTATCCGCTTTTATCCGATGCCTCGTTCAATTGATGACCTTACCCAGCCTAATTAGTCAGGTGGGAATTATAGAAAAGGAGGAAGGGTTGTCAAGTCGGCCGTTTTGAGCGGTGTAATACCCTCCACCCGCACACGCCTGGCACAAAGCCATTGTGCCCTGCCACAGTTCCCGTTCATTGATAATTTCTTCCCCACACAAACCACAATTCACCCGCACCCCCGGCCGGGACATCATTCGACGAATGGGTGTGGTCAACTGGACAGACTGAATGGTTAATAACACCTCCACAGGCATTCGTTGATAACCCACCAACTGGGCAAAGTAGGAGCGGGTTTCTTCTGGGGCATAAATCCAGGCATGTTCTCGAATACCTGCATGTGGGGCCAGGCGAACGGCCGTTTCCGTCTTCACATCCACAAAAGTTGCCCCAATTTTGCCATAATCCACCAGGCGTAAGGTGCGATGCCCCATCGTGCAGCCCGTCGCCGCCTCCACCCCATCCACAAAACAGCCATCCGTTTCCACCAACACCAACAACCGTTTATCCTGGCGCGGCACAGCCAACCCCAAAACGGCCGCTCCCGCCAAACCCATCCGCACCCCCAAAACCTGTCTGGGGCACAGATGTTTATGACGGGAGGAAGAAATTTCTAATAAGGTTTGTAAATCGGGCATAAAAAACTCACAGGACAAAACAAGAAAACAAACAAATAGATCTTTCGGATTTTGTGAGGTTTGCCGTGAAACGTAAAATGTGAAACGTGCAATTTCTCTGGTCACGTTTTACGTTTCACGTTTAACATCAAGTTTTTGAATGACACCAATTGATTGTCTTTGACCCGCGAAAACCCGTCAAACCCG
>CAZPEJ010000828.1:0-2402 GCA_964585465.1 uncultured Ardenticatenaceae bacterium | reverse complement strand
GCTCGTCCCACCGGGGAAACAACGGCCGTTCCCACTGTCTCCCCCTATCCCACCGCCACTGAAACGGCCGTTCCCACCGCAACAGCCACCCAAACGCCCGTTCCTGCTGCAACAGCCACCCAAACGGCCGTTCCCACTGCCACCCCAGCACCCGTCTTTGTCACCAGCGGCAATCCCCTGGTAGATGAAGCCGTCAACATCATTTTGTCGAATGACGTGGCAAGCCGCCGCGACCTGGTGCAATACACCACCACAGGCTGCACCACCGCCGACGGGCTGGGTGGGCCGCCCAAATGCGCGGCAGGCCAGGCTGACGGCACCCTGGTGAGCTTTTTCCCCGTCCTGGGGCCGGGAGAAGGGGGAACTGTTTTGCCCGAAAACATTGACCAGTCCCTTACCTTTGAAGTCACAGCCTTACTGGCAATTTACCAGGGGCCGACCCAGGTTTACAGTGACCCTGTCTACCCGGCCGGAACGTATGGGTTAATGTTTGCGCTGCCAGGGCCGGGCGTAACGGCCGTTATTGTGCGCCTGGACGAACAGGGCAAAATGGTACGGTTAGACTATCAATTTGATGCCAACCCACAAACAGTCATTGACCACGAAGCCCCAGAACAAATCCTATGGCCCGTGACTCCTTGAGAGTTTGTGACATTTTGCGCCTGATCCGGTGACAAACCACACCTGACAACCCCCATTCCATCCCCTACTTTAGCCAATAGCCGACTCATTTTGCCGGTTTTTCACAACCTGACAGGCGATGGTTTTATCTAAACCATTGTCTGTTGTTAAAGGAGCAAATTCTATGTTTCCCGCATATGATAAACGCACCGATTTAGCCGGGCCGGGTATTGGCAACTACACCGATGTGGACAAAGTTTTGCCCACCCACTATAAATCCCTGCTCACCCCCAAAGAAACCCAACGGGCCATCTTTGCCATCAAAAATTACATCGAGGAAAACCTGTGTAAACAACTCAACCTGATGATGGTCACTGTGCCGTTGATTGTAGATGTAGATAGCGGGGTAAATGATTACCTGGATCGGGATGGATCGCGTACCCCTATCTGTTTCCATATCTCCAATGATTACAACAAACACCCAGTGGAGGCTGAAGTGGTGCAGGCAGCTACCAAATGGAAGAGAATGGCTTTGCAACAGTTTGGCATGTCCCCTGGTGAAGGGTTGTGTACCGATATGCGGGCTGTTCGGAAGGATTATTTCCTGGATCATGACCACAGTGTTTATGTGGATCAGTGGGATTGGGAGCGAGCGATTACGGCCCAGGATCGGAATTTGGACTTTTTAACGGCCGTTGTCAAGCGCATCTGGAAGGTTATCAAAGGGGCCGAGGTGTATGCCCAGGAGTTATTCCCCCAACTGGCAACTGACGAATACCCCAATTTGCCGGAGGAATTGACCTTTATTCATGCCGAAGAGTTGCTGGAGATGTACCCCACCCTGCCACGCAAACAACGGGAAACCTTGCTGTTGCAACAATACCCGGCTGTGTTTATCTATGGCATTGGCTGGACATTGGCCGATGGGTATCCCCACGAAATGCGAGCCGCCGATTATGATGATTGGGTAACAGAAACCGTCTCCAAAGACGGCCGTTTTATGCACGGTCTCAACGGCGACATTTTAGTGTGGAACCCGGTAACACAACGCAGACACGAACTTTCTTCAATGGGTATTCGGGTCAATGCAGAATCTTTGCAGAAACAACTGACCCTGACCAATCAGCAACATTTCCTGCAACTGCCTTACCACCAAGCCATTCTCAACAACGAAATCCCATTAAGCATCGGGGGTGGCATTGGGCAATCGCGCACCCAAATGTTGTTGCTTCGCAAAGCCCACCTGGGCGAAGTGAGTGTGACGGTATGGCCGAAAATTTTGAAGGAAATCGGCCGTCAGCACAACATTCATGTATTGGAATAACCCAGCAGAAACGATAGACAGGCGATGTTTTACCGCAAATGTATTTTCATTGAGATTGGAGATTGGAGATTTGCCAATCTCTAATCTCTAATCCCCTTTAGCAGCATGTCAATTTATGGTCTTGCCCACTATAATTTTGCAGGTTTATTCTTTTCACCCCAAAATCCGGGCAAAAACAGTTCCTTTAGCTACGTTATCCCGTTTTGTGCCTCTGGCAATTTAGGCATATTCAGTTTGTGAGGCTCATCTAACCTGGCAGAACATAAGACATTTGCCAGGTTTTTTGTTTGCTTGTTTGTTGTTGGTAACTGGGCAACAATTGAGGGATGTGTTAAATGAACGTCTAAAAATAACAGGGGCTTTCGGATTTGGTGGGGTTTGCCGTGAAACGTGAAATCTCTCTGGTCACGTTTTACGTTTCACGTTTCATTGGTTGTCAACTCCCTGAGTTCCCAAA
>CAZPEJ010000827.1:0-2404 GCA_964585465.1 uncultured Ardenticatenaceae bacterium | reverse complement strand
TCTGGGTTCAGCCCGCCCCACAAACTGAGCGGCTCCGTCAACACCAAAACCTCACCTTCGGCCGTGCCTGGGACTAATATATGGGACTGGAAAGATTTGTTAGTCATCCTGTTTACCACCCTTTAGTAGCAGTTCTCGTTCCAGGACTTCTTTAACAAACACAGGTAGCGTTTTGCTTTGGAAGTTAGCTTCCGCCTTTAGCTTTTCGTAAGTAGCAATTTCTTCATCTTGCCAAAGCAAATCCAACCGACGGATTGGGAGCATTACAATATGGGTATAATTTTCTGGGTATGCCCAATAACAAGACAGACAAATGGTTCTATCTTTAAGTTCATTCCAGTTCTGGCACTGTTCGCAAGACCAGGATTTTGCCCGATTTGCAGAGCCGCAGAGAAGCATAAAATCTTCAATATTATCTTCACCTTCATTCCCACTAACTTCGTAGGGAATACGGTGGTCAATTTGTAAATTTCGTGGAGCTACTTCTTCCAGATAGATGAAACACCGAGAGCCATATTTTTCAATAAGAGCATTCTTTATTTTTTTTGAAAGTCCAGTACGCCCAGATAATTTGCGAAGCGGTTTGTTGGTAATATCCCCAGAACGATAAGCAGCAATTTTCCGCCCATCCGAACCTGCCACACGGAAGGTTTCCAGAGGAATGCCGCGTTCTCGCACATCACGCACCGCTCGTGGCGGGTGATTGTAGCCATACTGCTCTTTTAACTCCTTTGTGGTGACAAACCCATGGTTTAGGATGTGATCAATAACCGTTTTGGGACGTTTGGCGGTAATAGATTGGCAACGTTCAAGGAGTTCTTTAGGAATTTCAACCATAGTGGAGTGTGGGTTCTAATAAGGCGTATTGACGGGGTTGTGGTCTGCAATAGTTGACAGGTTGGTGAACCAGGCTTTCAGTTAATGGTTGGGAAAGATACAAAGATTCATAAGTTACTTCATTGCGCCCCAGTAGTGTGGCCTGAGTAGATCGCCCGGCTTTTAATTCTATACAAGTTAACCCTAAAGACGTTGGCAATGGCTCGCCAAATGTTTTGCCTTCTCGCCGACCGTCGTAACTGACCAGATAGGCAATTTGGCGACGATTTAGTTCTTCAAGCGCAGTCACAAATTCCGCATGGGAAATTCCAGATAAATATCGGGAATCTCTATCGCCACATACGCCTTGATAGGGGGGATCCATGTATACCACATCCCCTTTTTCGGCTTTGGCTAAGACTTCCTGGTAATCTTGAGATGCCAATGTTATTTTTCCTTTTAATAGGGAGGAAATACCTAAAATGTTCAAACGCATGGTATTGGGGCGGGTGCCATGCCGTCGTTTGTCTGGGCTTTGGTTAAACTGCCCATCTGTGTTGTAGCGCACAGCCCCTTTGACACAACGGGCTAACAGGTATAAAAAAAGTTGTGGGTTCTGAGTGTGGTTAAATTCCTCGCGCACTTGATAATAATGTTCAAGGGAACGGCCGTTTTGTTCATGCCAGATAGTTTCATAGGCTAGAGCCGTTTCAAGAGGCTGTTCCACCATCAGCCGCAACAACGCTATCAATGGTTTATTCAAATCATTGATTAGATACGATTGTGCCAGTTGGTGGGCGGCGGCAGCGATGGTAATGGCAGCAGAGCCAGCAAATGGTTCAATCAGGCGGTTAATGCCTTTTGGAATATACCGCAAGATAGCTGGAGCCAGATGGCGTTTACTGCCCTGGTATTGAATGGGGTGCGGCAGGGTTTTCATGGGGAGATTATACTCCACTACTGTACAATACTTAATGAAATCAACCATCCACAGTAAATGTTTTATACAAGACAGCACAAAAATCTATGACAACAGAGCCTAAAATGATAAACAGCCCTATCCGATGGGTCGGGGGAAAGTCCCGGTTGAGAAAATTTATTATTCCCCTGCTACCCGAACATACCTGCTATGTGGAGCCATTTGCTGGCGCAGGGTGGGTGTTGTTTGGCAAACCACCCAGCCCGGTGGAGGTTTTGAACGACGTTGACCAGGAACTCATTAACTTTTTCCGCGTCGTGAAACATCAGCCAGAGCAGTTGATAGCCTCTTTTGAATGGGAGCTGGTTTCTCGTGCCGAATTTGAACGGCTTGCCAGCTTAGACCCCACTACATTAACAGAAATTGAAAGAGCGCATCGCTTTTATTATATCTTGATGGCTGGTTGGGGTGGAGAACTCGATTATCCCCGTTTCCAGACCAGTATTTCCGATGGTGGGCATGGCAACCGGTTAATTGGTGCCTTAAAACATTTGCGGGAACGTTTAGAGCCGGTTTATCACCGCTTAAGAACGGTGATCCTGGAAAATTTAAGTTGGGAAGCGTGCATTGAACGGTATGATAACCCAAAGACTGTTCTTTATGTAGACC
>CAZPEJ010000826.1:0-2404 GCA_964585465.1 uncultured Ardenticatenaceae bacterium | reverse complement strand
CATCGAAGGAATGACATGAAATTTACAAAGTTTTTATTTCCAATAATGTCTAAGGGGTGAAGATTAAACAATTGATAGAATCGAGATTGGAGATTGGAGATTGAACCAATTGTCAATCTCCAATCTCTTGTCAGTTATTTAATCCGCGCTCCTAAGGAATTTATTTTGTCCACATATCGTCTCGTGGTGTTGATTAGCGGTTCTGGTTCTAACTTACAAGCCATTTTGGATGCCATTGACGCAGGCGAGTTGGCTGCCAGCGTGGTTTTGGTGGTGTCTAATCGGCGGGAGGCTTATGGGCTGGTACGAGCGCAACAGGCAGGCATCCCCACCCTGTATGTACCGTTTCACCCGTACCGTCAGGCGGGCAAGGGACGGGAGGTGTATGATGCAGATGTGGCGGAGAAGATTCGGCCGTTTTTCCCCCATTTACTGGTTTTGGCTGGTTGGATGCACGTCTTTACCCCTGCTTTTTTAGATCAGTTCCCGCAACAGGTTATCAATTTACACCCGGCGTTGCCTGGCACACTTCCGGGCACTCAGGCCATCGAACGGGCTTTTGCCGCCTATCAACAAGGGGAACATTTGCCAACAGGCTGTATGGTGCATTATGTGATACCAGAGGTAGATGCCGGGGCCGTGATAGCCCAGCAAGTTGTCCCCATTGAGCCGTCTGACACATTAGCAGATTTTACCGCCCGAATGCACCAGGCAGAACACCGACTGCTGGTGTCGGCTATTCGACAGGTGATGGGGAGAGGGAAAGAACCACAGCTTGGGTAAACATGTTGGATTTTTCCTAAGATTTACCTGCCCATCTTTTGATTAAACTGTTTGATGAGGAGCCAAACCAGCGTGCTTTGATAAAGGATGCCCACCAAGAGCAGCCATGCTTCTGAGCCGCCTGTTTGGTTTTGCCAGAG
Organism: uncultured Ardenticatenaceae bacterium; assembly: GCA_964585465.1. Taxonomy (GTDB): domain Bacteria; phylum Chloroflexota; class Anaerolineae; order Promineifilales; family Promineifilaceae; genus CAZPEJ01. The sequence goes on along the minus strand of CAZPEJ010000826.1, from coordinate 1,481 downwards.
AAGGCGGGCAGGCCAGTAGGTGGGGAATAGGGCAAATAACCATTGCCAGGGGGAGGGAACGAAATAAGCGGCCAGGGCAGGCATCATGAAGGCAGTGGCAAGTTTCACCAGAGCCAACCCTTGTACTTTGTTGCTGGCAAAGGTAGCCAGGAACAGGGTGGAAAGGGGGGCCAGGGGAGCAGCTGCGAGCGTGATCCAAAAGAGGGAAAACGTCCGAATGGGTAGTAAGTTAGCCAGTGGAAATGTGACCAGTGTGACTCCGATACTCAACCCCACAGGGAGCAGGAGGCGGCAAAACAGGTAGCTGGTTAGTGGTAGGGGGGTTACTTGTAATGCTTGTAGGGTGCCGTCATCTTTTTGGTCGAGTAACAGGAAACCAATTACCGTGCCACACAAGGTGGGAATAATTAAAATGAGGGCACTACCCATGAAGGTTGGATAATAGGGGGTAATGTCAATGGGTAAGTGTGGGGTCAACTGTGTTAACAATAGTGGCACAACGCCTCGCATTGCCAGGGCAACTACAAAGGGGAGGAAAATCATCCAACGTAGCATAACATCCCGTTGGATGTTTCGTATATCCAGAATGATTAGGGATTGAAGAAGGAGAAGGTGGGTCATAGGTAGGTTTCAGGTTGTGGAGCGGGAGACTCATGCTTTTTGTACATATTGTTGCAGGGCGGATTGGCTACGGCGGAACAGGAAACCTATCCAGAGGGTCGTGTAGAGAAGGCTATAGAGGAGTTGCCAATCGGCCGTTTCCTGGAATGCTGCTTGTAATAAAAACAAAACGGCTTGTAAGGGGTGTAGGTAAAGTAACCAGGTTCCTTCAAATCCTGCATACTTGATGAGGGGCAGGGTGAGCAGCCCAACCAGCAAGAAGGAGGGTAATAAATACTCATTCAAAGATGGGTAATGAATGACGGCTAAAAAACCTGTCAAACAAAAAAGCCCGGAGGCAGCCACCACCCCTGCCAGTAACCACACGATTTGCACCTGGAACCCATAGGTGAGCCACACCAGCAAAATAGTTTCTAAAGCTGCCAGCAGGGTGAGGGTAAACCATTTCGATAACAGATATTCGGCCGTTTTTAAGGGTGTTATCAGTTGGGCTTGTAAGGTGCCTTCTCCTTTCTCCAGCAAAACCAGCCCACCCATAAAATAAAATCCTCCAATCACCAGATGGTTCACCACAAAAGCCGGGAAAATCCAGGCCAGGCTTTCTCCAGGCAACCAGGCCAACATGGCGGTCCAGAGTAAAATCAGTACCAGGGCGACGTAATAAAAACCGTGCCTGGTTTGAAGTTGTATATCCCATCGGATGGTGGTTAGTAAACGATTCATTGGTTTATTGATTACCACAACCTCCAACGTTGTTGCAATCTTCAAGATAACTGTTCAGCCTTTCTGGGATTTAACCCAAAGGCTGGTTGACTGACAAATGTTATTTTTATCCGCTACAGGCAACAGATAGAAACGGA
>CAZPEJ010000825.1:0-2408 GCA_964585465.1 uncultured Ardenticatenaceae bacterium | reverse complement strand
ATTTTTGGGTGTTGGGGTTGTCAGCATTGACCACTTCTCCCAGGCATTCCAACCCATAGAGGTAATGTTTGGTAGCGTTAATTTGCCCATCATCAGACATGACAAGCTGATTGACTGGGTTGAAAGGGCGCGTGGTGGTGGTTTAGCCGTCAATAGTCTCGGATTGTAGCTATAAACAATCGTAGTCTCCTGATGAGTGTTAAGTAATAATCGTCATCTTTTTATGATCGGTAACCTTATTCGTGCAAAATCCAGGTAGATGGAGGCAAGTTTTAAAGAGCCTTATAGAGAAATCGGTTAAACACCGGACAACCTGATTCCGTGAAGTTCGGGAGGTCAAACTCGAATTACAGTAAAAGATTGTCCGAACTTAATGTGTCTTCTCTATAAGTCAAATGAGGTTTTTTGATGATAGTTCAATTTGGCTCTGATTCGCTAGATTTGGCCGATTTTCATCAGTTGAAATATGCCCAGTTTGAATAAAAAAATTGAATCTTGGTCAGTTTGTACAAAAATAAGGTTTGATCTGTTTACCAAGGAGATTATTCATTTGTTTCCTCCTTACTGGGTCGAGTTACTTCAGGTTCAAACGGCCGAAACTGCTCCCATATCGCCCCCACCCAAGAGGCAGCTAACCGAAGAAAAACGACCAAAAAGACAATAAAACCTGCCATATTTCCAAGAGCTCCCCCTAACTCATCACTGATTAAGGAAAGTGGTAAATAAATAACAGCAGCTACACCCATCCAGGCAAAACACCCTATCACAAAAGCGATTCCCAATACAAAAACCGTCAACAGAATGGCTCCAATAGCCGTCAAACAACCGACAGCCATTTCGGCCCGGAAAATCAAAGCCAGGGTAATAAACCCAATGTTGACTACCCAGGGAAGTAGCTGCAAAATCAATTTTGCAGTGGGATAATCGGCAGGCTCTATCCATTGCGGCAACTCCGAGGGTATCATCAATAACAGGGCATTCAAACCCACCGCTGTAATAACCCCTATTTGGCGGTCTGATTTTTGTTCTTGCCAGTTTTGGTAGGTTTTTCGCCATTTCATGTTTATACCTCACTCGGAAAAAGGATGGGGAGGCCCAGTTTAATCGTCAGGTAAAGAGATAGCTGAACGTGCCTTTTTGAGGACATACCGCAAAAATCCCAATGAGAAGACAGTTATGAAATGATGCCACCATTTACAATCCAGGGCAGGGTAATTAAAAACTGCTCCACCCGCTTTAATATAAAAATGGGTGTGGGATCAATCGAGTTGACATAAACAGATGTGATACCAAGTAAAAAATAACGGCCGATTGACAACCCCACATTCACAATCAGGCATAATGCCATTCCCCATTGCCTGTCCAGGCGGCGTGATTTGGCATCTGGGTATTCTTTATGTTTCATCATGTGGCTATCTGGTAGGGCGGGGTCGTTGGCTGCCGCCGAAAATACCACCAAATACCTAACCACACCCACACGGCCACACAAATGAGTTGAATGCCGGTGAGGCCAAAGGCCACTTTGGGGTAGAGGCGCAGGTATTCCAGCCAGAAGCGGAAAAAGGTGTAACTGGCAAAGTAGAAGTAGAGCAGGGCGTTGTCACGTTTGATAAACGGCCGTAATTTCCACACCACCACACACATCACCGCGTTAAAAATCAACTCATACACCATCGTCGGGTGGTGTTTTTCGCCATTGATGGTCATGCCCCAGGGCAAATCCGTTTCTGTGCCATAACAACAGCCAGCCAGCGTGCAACCAATTCGCCACACCACACTCGTTACAGCCAGCGCAGGGGCATAATAATTACCCACCGAGGGCAGTTCCAGGCTTTGGCGCACAGCCCACCCACCCAGATACCCCCCCAACATCAGCCCCAAAATGTTGCCAGGAGTGCCGGGACGAAACAAACTGTAAAAATCTAACAACTGGTCTAGTTTGTCTGGCTCCACCAAAACATGGGATAAACGCGCCCCAAACACCGCCCCAACCATCACCCCCATCCCTACCGGGAAAGAACGTTCCAGCTTTTGCCCACCTGCTTCTGCCAGTCTGGTCGTCAGGGTAAAAAGCAAAACCATTCCCAACAACACAAAAACGCCATAGGAAAAAATGGGATATGGGCCAATATGGAATAAAACAGGTTGCATCGCACAACTTCCTTTGAGAAAACTGGTTGGCTCTACCAGTCCACACCAAGCACTCACAAAGTATAAAACAAGGTTGCGGTTGTGCCAAATGCAAAAAGCGGCTTCAACCCCTGTCAAAGCCGCCTCTATTCACTGTCTACCGTCTACTGTTTACTGTCTACTGTTTACTGTTTACTATCTACTGGCTACTCTCCTACCGTCTACTGCGCCGCAACGGCCGTTATCCATGTGCACATAAACGCCACGACGGCCAGCAA
>CAZPEJ010000824.1:0-2415 GCA_964585465.1 uncultured Ardenticatenaceae bacterium | reverse complement strand
ACGGGTGGTTGTGACCAACAGGCGGATAGTATGTTCCATGACAATGAGGTGGGAGAGGAAATCGGCCGTTTTTTCTTCCACTTTATTTACTAAAACGGGTGTGCCCCATAATAAATTTAATCCTTGTAAAAAGGTGATGTAGGCACCTTCTGCAAGTAAGGAAGGGGAAATAACAGATGGGTTATGCAACAGCAAGTAACACTCTTGGGGGGTAAACCACTTGCGCCAATCGTAGGGAATAGATGGGCTGTTTTCGGCAAAAACAAGTAATAAATCCAGGTCGGAAATGCCCGGGGTAGAGACGCTACCATATTGGTAGATGGCTTGAATACCGGGGTATGCAGAAAAAACCTCTACACATTTCGCCAGAGTGGTTTCATACGCGGCCGTTTTGTGCGGAATTGGCTCATGGGAAAATAAGAACCGATCTTTCCTCGGGTCTGCTCACCCCGTCGGCTGGCTAAAACTACAAACCCTAAACAGCCGTACCGAAAGACGCTGTGAATTTTTCCCCATAACGAACCAGGTTTTTGGACAGCGGCCCAAAAATAACTTAGATAGGCTCGTTGCAAAAACCACACTCCCAACCAAATAAAGGGGTTGCGGGTAGTGGCCCAAAAAGGCAGGCGGGTGATTTTGGAGATGATGTGCCAAAATTTTAATTGATACCGCACTACCGCCGCCGCCGATACCCCTAATAAATCGCCTTTTTCGTCAATTATCAGGATATGAAAACCTTGTTGTTCCAAAAGGTGGCGTAGCACATAGCGGGTGTAGCGGTAGAAATCGTAGGGAATATCATGCTCAGGAACCAGGAAGGGGGTGGTGAGAATGATATGACCCTGTGGGGTTATTACTCGTTCCATTTCGCGCAGCGCATGTGTAGGTTCAGGAATATGTTCTAATACTTCGGTACACAGGATTAAATCGAAACTTTCCTGACAAAAGGGTAGATGTTGGGCATCGGCATAAGCCTCTAAATTTTGTTCGGCGATCTGGCTGTAGGGAACGTCTACTCCAACGGTGCGGCGGGCTTTTGGGGTGTAGAGGGAGGAATACGGCCGTTTTCCACACCCAATATCCAAAACACATAAACCATCAGGTAGACGAGCCATCCATTGAGTAATAAAACTTGCCCGAATTTCATCGCTTATGAGGCTGCCTAGATTACGGATGGTCATACGATTTTTTGCTCCATAGCCTGAGCCAATTTTTGCATGGCTTGAATAAACTGTGTCCAGTTTGGATAATGGTAACAGACGGGGATTTGGCGTTCTATGGGGCGGTAAAGACGGCTTGCTAACCAGGGGTTTGTGAGGGAGAGGAGCAATGACCAAAACGGCCGTTTTGGGGGGTTCCATTCCTGTCGTATTCGGCTGGCTTCTTCCATAGGTTGCCACTGTACCGGAAATTGTTCCTGCACTAACCCAAATGACTCCCTTTTGTAAACAGGATGTCCCATGGCCTGGCAATAAGCGGCTGGCAACAACATGAACTGGCTCAATAACCCTTTGGCTTTGTATAAATTGGCCGGTTTCGTGGCACGATATATTTGTTGAACCAGGTTGTGAAACAGCTTTTTCTCCTGCGCTATATCCCGGTGCTCATGTATAACAACGGGATGAAGCACAGGCCCGGTAGGGCGTGCATGAACTAAAGCCGCAGCAGGGAGGTAGGCAGCAGGCCACATCTTCAAAAGCGGTGCTGTGCCAACAAAAAAGCCATGATGTTGCAGAGGGTCGAATAAAAAAACGTGGTATAAGGCAGCCAGAATGGCTGTTTTCACCTGTTGGTAAACAGTTACATCTTCCAAAACTTCATCCCGCAAAACAAGCAGAGCATCTACATCACTGTAGGCTGTATAATCGGCTGTTGCTAGACTGCCATGTAGCCAAACTCCTATTAAATGCGTCTGTACTGGGCGAAGAGCCTTGTTTAAGCCAGTTAATAATTGTTGAAGGCGAGAATCGGCCGTTTCTAATGGCATACCTGGCAATTCTAATGACAACTCATTTACTGTTGAAATAGCTTGGTACTCTCGCCGATCAAATTTTGTCCAAAGTGGCGAATTGGTTCGTGAATTGATTTCCCCTTCAAAAGCATGAAGAAACTGTAGAGAAGTAGCTAACATGGATTATTTGCACCTTCCATTATGAACTCAATTGCTCGTTTTGCTACCTTCTCAATAGCCCATTCGGCAGCTGTTTCGAGGGCTGCGTTTTGCAACCTTTGGCGCAAGGCTGCGTTTTCAATCACCTCCTGGATACCTTGTGCTAAAGCGTGGGAGTCTTCGGGCCTCACCAACATAACGTTGTCTTCGTTGCAGATGGAGCGAATAGCGGGGTGATCGGCCGTAACAACCACATTGCCGCTTGCCATATATTCTAAAATTTTGTTGGGAAAGTTATGACGCAC
>CAZPEJ010000823.1:0-2421 GCA_964585465.1 uncultured Ardenticatenaceae bacterium | reverse complement strand
AATGGAACGCGGATGACGCGGGTTTGACGGGTTTTCGCGGATTTTTTTTCTCTGGTTTTGTCCGCGTGCATCCGTACCCAGTAATCAGTAATCAGTAGGGAATTGCCAGAGGGAACGTATCTGCAAAAACCTGATGAGAACTTACGAAAACCTGGATTAGGAGGGTTTTTGGGAAGGTTTTTCATAAATGGGTTTTTGGGGATAAAATGGGGGTGTGGATCAATTAAAGTTTTATGCTGTTACTCCTCAGGGAGCATATTCCCTTCCCGTTCCTGCTTCTGCAACTTCTTTTGATGATTTGTATTCTGATGTGGCCTTAGGGGTCTATTCCGCTTTTCGCACGTTTGAACATCATAAGTTTTTGCGGTTGGATGAACATCTGGCTCGCACGGAGCGTTCGATGGTGTTGCTGGGGTGGGATTATCGGTTGGATCGGGTGGGGTTGTGCCAGGTGTTACACCAGGTGTGTCTGGCGTGTCCTTTTGCGGAGATGCGGGTGCGGGTGGATGTGTTGGCACGGCCGATAGAGGTGGCAGGGGGTGAAAGCCGGGTGTTGATTGCTCTGATGCCGTTTGCTGGGATTCCGGCGAGTTGGTATGACAATGGGGTGGTGGTGGCGTTGACGGATGAGTTGGAACGGAAACGGCCGTTAGCCAAAACGGCCGATTTTGCTGCCCAACGACACCACTTTAACCACACCCATTCTGCCTATGAGTATTTGATGGTCAATCACCAGGGGGCCATTTTAGAAGGAACTGGCACAAATTTTTATGCGGTGCGCGACGGGGTGGTCTACACGGCAGGTGAAGGGGTGTTGGAAGGGATTACCCGTCAAATTATTTTAGAGGTGATTCGGCAATTAGAGATTCCCCTACAGTTGGAAGCGGTGACGGTAACAGAACTTCCCACTTTGCAAGAGGCAGCGATTAGTGGTTCTTCGCGGGCTTTGCTGCCGGTGGTGCAGGTTGGGGAGCAGGTGATTGGAAACGGCCGTCCTGGCCCCATCTCTCGCCGCATTCTAGCCGCTTATCAACAGCAGGTGGCACAGGAAATTAAAACGGCCGTTGAGAGTGAAGCTGATAGCTGACAGCTAACAGCTAATAGCCCAAAGGAGAGAGGTATGAGTCATCCAGAGATGGTTTTACCAGCCGCAGATATGGAGCAGTTGGCGTTGACTTTGTTTGATATTGGGGCGGTGAAGTTGGGGCAGTTTCGCTTGCATAGCGGCCGTATTTCACCTATTTACCTGGATTTACGTATTTTGCCTTCTTTTCCCCAGGCATTGAAACTGGCAACGGCCGTTTACTGCACCTTGTTACAACCCTTAACCTTCGACTTATTGGCAGCGGCTCCACTGGCCGGGTTGCCGTTGGGAACGGCCGTTTGCCTGGTTATGGAAAAACCGCTCATTTACCCTCGCAAAACGCCCAAAAGTCATGGTACAGGCAAAGATGTGGAAGGGGTATGGGAGGTGGGGCAAACGGCCGTGATCATTGACGACCTGATCACCTCCGGCGATAGCGTTTTAGAAGCCATTGCCGCCATCAAAGCCACCGGTTTACACGTCCATCACGCCGTTGTTCTGGTTGACCGGGAACAGGGCGGGCGACAAACGCTGGAAAAACAAGGGTACCAAACCCATGCCGCCATCACCCTCTCCTACTTGTTTGCTGTATTGGAAAAACACGAACGAATAACGGCCGAACAACGCGCCAAACTATTACAGGCTTTGAAGTAAAACACCGCGTCTCAAACCTCCCAACGAATAACAAACCAACCTAAAGGATAAAAATCATGGCCCAAAAGAAAAAATTGTCCGCCAAAGAACAAAAAAAACAGCGACAGGCACAAATGGCCCAAATACGCCACGAGAGTGGCTGGATAACCACTGAAACAACATCTGATGACACACCCATTGATGACTTCACCATGCAGGAAATAGCTCCCATGATTACCGGGAAATCCACCTCAAAAGTCATGCAAAACTTAACCGATGCCATAAATATCAGCGGTAAATGGGTTAGTGAACCAGAGTTTGCCGATATTATGTTCTCCCCTATAGACGTGATGAACCATTTTTATGAAGCCCTGGAAAGCCGGGGAATGGCAGGTGTCGATCCGGGAAAATTGAATCAGAAAAGATTTACAAAAATAATGCAGCAGATAACGGCCGATGCTATGTCCGAACTGCTCACTGAGGAAATACGCAAAGAAACTCTGGAGGCTTTGCACAATCTACAACAACGATTCAAACAAGAAGGTAAACATCAAGAAGCTGCAAAGGTCGCCCTTCTACAAGTGATTACGGAACGCGAAAACATCAACGAATTAACCGAAATACCTTTGTTCCAAGTCCTTTATTTACGCAGCTTCGATCTACTCTCAAAACTATCAGACCTGGAAGACCTGATTAGCCCATCT
>CAZPEJ010000822.1:0-2435 GCA_964585465.1 uncultured Ardenticatenaceae bacterium | reverse complement strand
CCCAACCGCCTCGCCCTATTAACTCAAAACCCCAAACTCAAAACTCGAAACTCGAAACCCGAAACAAAACCCGTTATACTCCCACCATGAATAAACAAACCCCTCCTCTTGGTGATATAAACCCGGCCGAATTCCGGCGGTATGGACATTTGATGATAGATTGGCTGGCAGAATACCTGGAACACCCAGAACCATATCCTGTATTATCCCAGGTGCGGCCGGGCGACCTGAAAACCCAACTTCCCCCGGTGCCACCCCTGACCGCCGAGTCATTAGACACCATCTGGCGCGATTTTCAAGACATTATTTTGCCGGGCATCACCCATTGGAACCACCCCAACTTTTACGCCTACTTTGCCATCAGCGGCTCCATGCCGGGCATCCTGGGCGAACTGCTCACCGCCGGTTTGAATGTCAACGGCATGTTGTGGCGCACCTCCCCGGCCGCCACCGAGTTAGAAGAGGTGACATTAGATTGGTTGCGGCAACTGTTGGGGCTGCCAGCCGGGCTGGATGGCACCATCATGGACACCGCTTCCATGTCCAGTTTAATGGCTGTCGCGGCGGCACGAGAAACCACCAACCTGGAAATTCGCAGCAAAGGCATGGCAGGTCGCCCCGATTTACCCCGTTTGCGGCTCTACATCTCCGACCAAACCCACTCCTCGGTAGAAAAAGGGGCCATCACCCTGGGCATTGGGCAGGAGAATGTGGTCAAAATTCCCACCGATGAACTGTTTAGAATGGACGTGGCAGCCCTGGAAACGGCCGTTCGCCAGGACATTGCAGCTGGATTTCGGCCGTTTTTTGTCTGCGCCACCGTTGGCACCACCTCCAGCACCAGCATAGACCCCGTGCCCGCCATCGCCGACGTAGCCGAACATTTTGGCCTTTGGTTACATGTAGATGGCGCGTATGGGGGCATTGCCGCCATCTTACCAGAGATGCAACACATCCTGTCAGGGGTTGACCGGGCCGACTCGCTGGTGGTAAACCCGCACAAATGGCTCTTCACCCCCATTGACTTGAGTGTCTTCTACACCCGCCACCCCCACATCGTCAAAGAAGCCTTTAACATCCTGCCAGAGTATTTACGCAGCAGCCACACCCAGGAAGTCAAAAACCTGATGGATTATGGGGTGCAGTTGGGGCGGCGTTTCCGCGCTCTCAAACTGTGGTGGGTGATGCGGGCATTTGGGGCCGAGGGGTTAGCCGCCCGCATTCGAGAGCATATCCGGCTGGCACAGCGATTTGCAACGTGGGTGGATGATTCGGCCGTTTTTGAGCGCACCGCCCCCACCCCCTTCAGCACCGTCTGTTTCCGCGCCCACCCGGCCGGGCTGGACGACGAAGCCGGGCTGGAACGACTCAACGAAACCTTGATGAACCGCATCAACACCACCGGCAAACTATTCATCTCCCACACCAAACTAAACGGCCGTTACACCCTACGCCTGGCAATCGGCAACATCCGCACCCAGGAACACCATATACAAGCCGCCTGGGAACTGCTGCAAGAGCAGTGGGGAATAGTGAACAGTGGACAGTAAACAGTCCCACTGTTCACTGTTCACTGTTCACTGTTCACTGAGTACTGTTCACTGAGTACTGTTCACTGTTCACTGAGTACTGTTCACTGAATACTTCCCCCTCTCTCCCGCAGAACGTGACTTAAAATTTCCAAAATATCCGCCAGATTCCCCCCCACTTCGCGCTGGGCTTTCATGGTCGAAAGAATCAGGTTGAGGTTGTCGCCCGGCAGCCGCAATTGCAAATTATCCAATGCTTGCAGCAAAGAAACCCCACTTTGTGTTTCTGCCATCACCTGTTGGAACTCCCCAGCCGTGACCGCCACATCCTCCTGGTTAGACGTTTCCAACAGTTCAATCAAGTCACACGGTTTTTCAGGGTCAAACGGCCGTTTGTTAGTTTGCATCTGCGCCGTCCCCTCCAAAATTTGCCGCACACTATACCCCGCCCGCAACGCCCGCGACCAGGCAAAAATCAAATCCGGCAACTGTTTCTCAAATCGGGCTAAATGTTCGTTCATCAATGTCTCCTTTTATTGTCTATTAAAGTTTATTGGTAATAAGATTTCTCGCGCAGAGGCGCAGGAGCTTTCCCTTTCAGCGTCTCCGCGTCTCTGCGCGACATAAAGTTAATACCGATAATGTTTATGGTGCATAAAAACCGATTCACAACACATCATGTTTGAATCTTGTCTGCTTAGTTTATTCGATGCCCGTTCCCGCACCGTGTTCGCCGCCATCTATTTTCCGTGTTTGCCAACATTCAACCGATGGGATTTATACTCACAAAGGGCATAAACCGACATTTTGATTGTGAGATTGGAGATTGGAGATTAGAGATTGGCCAATCTCTAATCTCCAATCTCTAATCCCCTTCAATTGACAAATACCATTTTCATCCGATGC
>CAZPEJ010000821.1:0-2444 GCA_964585465.1 uncultured Ardenticatenaceae bacterium | reverse complement strand
ACACCTGTCCTTTTTGTTTGCCTGCACCCTGACCAGAGGGCAGATGTGGCAAGGAGGTGGGGTGGGGTAGGATAAGAAAGTTGGAAGGCGAAGAGCGACAGGCGAAGAGCGAACCTGAAACCTGAAACCTTAAACTCGAAACTAACAGGTACAACTATGACAACAAATTTTCATAAAACAGCTTTGATTACGGGCGCGTCGCGGGGGTTAGGACTGGCGTTGGCGCGGGCGTTGGCGCATCGGCAGTGGAATTTGATTATAGATGCCAGGGGGGAAACGGCATTGGAAAAGGCGCGGCAGGAGTTATCGGCGTGGACAACGGTAACGGCCGTTTCTGGTGACATCACCTCGCCCGCCCATCGGCAAGCCCTGGCGGTAACATCTCGTGCGTTGGGTGGGCTGGATGTGGTGGTCAACAATGCCAGCATTCTCGGCCCCAGCCCGCAGCCTGTTTTGTTGGATTACCCTCTGGAAGTGTTGGAGCAGGTGTACCGCACCAACGTTTTTGCCCCATTGGGACTGTTACAAACCGTGCGCCACCTCCTAAAACCAGCAGCCAAAATCATTCATGTCTCCAGCGATGCGGCCGTTCAGGCATATGAAGGGTGGGGTGGTTATGGCTCGGCCAAAGCTGCCCTGGAACACTTGACAGCTATTTTTGCGGCCGAAAATCCTGCCTACCACGTTTACTGGGTTGATCCGGGGGATATGCAAACCCAGATGCACCAGGAGGCTTTCCCCGGTGAAGACATCAGTGATCGGCCGTTGCCCGAAACCAGCGTCCCCGGTTTTTTGGCCTTGATTGATGGGGAGTGGGAAAACGGCCGTTATCAAGCACGGGAGATTGGTACTCGGTGAACAGTGAATAGTGAACAGTGAACAGTGAACAGTGAACAGTGGACAGTGGACAGTGAACAGTGAACTGACAAGGAGCGATAGGATGTTAAACCTGACCACACGCCCAGATTGTGGCTGTACGTATGCAGTTTCGGCCGTTTCTGGGTTACACACAATGGATTTTCAACTGCCACCCGCCCTGGAAGCCCACGAACCACCCGAAGCACGCGGTTTGCAGCGCGACCAGGTGCGGTTGATGGTCTCTTATCTCAGCCAAAACCGGGCTATCCATACCCGTTTTCGCCACATCACAGATTACCTGGCGGCTGGAGATGTGCTGGTGATCAACACCAGCCGCACCATGAACGCTGCCCTACCCGCCGCCCGCGCCGATGGCACCCTGCTGGAACTTCACCTTTCCACTCGCTTGCCTGCTGACCTGTGGAGCGTGGAGGTGCGAAAACCGACAGAAAACACCACCCTCCCGTTCCACCACATCACCCCAGGCGAAACCCTCACCCTGCCCAACGGCGGCACCATCACCCTGCACACCCCCTACAACCCCACCCACCGCCTCCCGCCCCAACTCGAAACTCGAAACTCGAAACTCCCCTTCCCTATCCGCCTCTGGCTGGCAACTCTCCACCTGCCTTTGCCATTAGGCGACTACTTGAGCCAGCACGGTTTCCCGATTCGTTACAGTTATGTTAACAAAAGCTGGCCTTTGAATGATTATCAAACTGTTTATGCCACCGAAATGGGCAGCGCAGAAATGCCGTCGGCCGGGCGGGCTTTTACGGCCGAACTGATGACCCAACTCGTCGCTAAAGGGGTGCAGGTAGCCCCACTGATTTTGCATACCGGTGTTGCCAGCCTGGAAGATCACGAACCACCCTATGAGGAGTTCTACCGGGTACCACTGTACACAGCCCGCCAGATCAATGCGGCGCGGACAGCCGGTAAACGAGTGATAGCAGTGGGCACAACCGTGATTCGAGCGTTGGAAACAGTGATAGATGAGGCTGGTATGCTCCACCCCGGCGAAGGTTGGACAAATGTGGTAATTACTCCACAACGCGGCATTCAGGCAGTGGATGGGTTGCTCACCGGGTTACATGAACCCCGCGCCACCCACCTGGCGATGTTGGAAACATTAGCGGGGTTAGATCACCTCTGCCTGACTTACACACAGGCATTAGAACAAGGGTATTTATGGCACGAATTTGGGGATTTGCACCTGATTTTGCCTTAAATGAACCAGAATGGGTTTTGTGTCGAGTGGCATGGGTTAAAGCACGGGGTTAAAGCCCCGTGCTACAGAACAACGCCCTGTAAACAGGGCTTAAAGGAAACGGCCGATTAGCTGACACACCATTGGTTAACTAGCACACCATTAGCTGGCTTTAGCCAGCGTTGTTTATAGCACGGCCATTGATGGCCGTGCTTAAAGGAAACGGCCGATTAACAGACACACCATTAGCTGGCTTTAGCCAGCGTTGTTTATAGCACGGCCATTGATGGCCGTGCTTAAAGGAAACGGCCGATTAACAGACACACCATTAGCTGGCTTTAGCCAGCGTTGTTTATAGCACGGCCATTGATGGCCG
>CAZPEJ010000820.1:0-2449 GCA_964585465.1 uncultured Ardenticatenaceae bacterium | reverse complement strand
AGGCAGAATTAAAAATTATTGCCGAAACAGAAGATGTACCGCGACAAATGGTACTGTTGCGCCCAGAAATGGATGCAACTCTGGTAGAAGCGATTAAAATACTGCTGTTAGGTATGGATGAAACGGCCGAAGGGGCAGCCGCCCTGGAGTCATTTCAAACCACCGAATTTACTGAATTTCCCGAAGGGGTCGAAACCGTCTTAACACGAATGCGAACACTTTACGAACTGGTACAGGAGCAAAATTAGAAGGTATGAACTTTTTGTGGTGGAGGCGTTTACCGCTAACCGTTAAATTAACCATTATCATTACCTCCATCGTGGTTTTGGTAGTTATTTTTGTATCAGCTTTATCGGCCCGGCGGGAACGGCAAAGTTATCAGACAGAAATGGAGTTGCAAGCGGCCCTATTGTTAGACACGCTAGAGGCTAGTGTCGCTGATGAGTTGTACATCCTGGATGCTGACTTTTTGGCGGAGCTGATGTTGAATCTAGGGCAGTTTGAGGTGGTCTCTTTCGGCCGTATTTATGACTCAGAAGGTCGGGTAATAGCCGACGCATTAGACCCCAATTCTCGTTTTGGCCTATCACCCGACCCGTTGGGGCAACAGTTGGTACAAAGCAACTCAATTGTGTATGTGTGGCAGGAAGAACAGTTGGTTGCCGGGCAACCCGTTTTTGTCGGCTCACAAACCATTGGGGCGATTAGTGTGGGTTTACCAACGGCCGTTTTATCCCGCAAAATCACCCAGGTACGCAACCAGGGGGTGGCCGCCGCCATCATCGCCGTGATTGTAGGAGGGGCATTGGCTGTGCTGTTTAGCCGCTCCATCACCGGGCCGCTGCAAGAGATGGTAGATGTTACCGAGCTAATTCGGGAGGGTGACCTGTCGCAGCGAGTAAAAATTGATAGCGGCGACGAAATTGCCACCCTGGGCGGCCACTTTAACCAGATGGCGGCCGCCCTGGAGCGCACCCTGCACCTGATGGAACAGGAAATTGAGGGGCACAAACAGACAGAAGCCGAGTTACAAATTGCCAAAGAATCGGCCGAAGCTGCCAACCGTTCCAAAAGTACCTTTCTGGCAAATATGAGCCACGAACTACGTACCCCACTTTCGGCCATTTTGGGGTATAGCGAATTGATGTTGGAACAGTTACAAGATGGGGATTACCAGGATTTTGACGTACAACTTAAACGCATCTTGTTGTCGGGCAAACATCTGTTAAACATCATTGGTGACATTCTGGATATGTCCAAAATTGAAGCTGGCAAGATGGAGCTGCAACTGGACGAATTTGAACTGCCCGACCTGGTGCGAGCAGTGACCCAAATTGCCCGGCCGTTGGCGCAAAAAAATGGCAACCGTTTCATCGTCTCCCCTACCGATGGGCTTGGGTTCATGGTAGCGGATGAAGGACGGTTGCATCAGGTGTTGTTGAACATTTTGGCGAATGCCGTCAAGTTTACCGAAGATGGCACAATTACCTTTCAGGTGGAGCAAGAGGCGGATTGGGTACATTTTGTCGTCAGCGATACCGGGATTGGCATTGCCCCAGATAATTTGCCGTTGTTATTTAAGCCATTTGTGCAGGTGGATTCTTCAACCACCCGCAAGTATGAAGGGACGGGTTTGGGGTTGGCAATCAGTTACCACTTTTGCCGTATGATGGGGGGGAATATCACGGTAGAGAGCGAATTGGGTAAAGGTTCCAAGTTTACCGCCCATTTGCCACGATATGTGACGGAAATAAAACGGGAGTAAAACAGCTATCTTGATACTTTTCTAAACCAACTATGATCCCATCTGAACAAATTACCGAGTTACGTAATCAAATCAATTTCCACCTGCACCGTTACCACGTCCTGTCTGCCCCGGTCATTAGCGATGCCGAGTATGATGCCCTATATCGGCAGTTGGTGGTCTTGGAACAGTCCCACCCCGACCTGATTACCCCCGACTCTCCCACACAACGGGCGGGTGCGGCTCCGCTGGAAGGGTTTGAAAAAGTTACCCATCCGCGCCCCATTTTGAGCCTGCAAAATGCCTTTAACCTGGAAGATTTTTATGCCTGGCGGGCCAGAATCGGCCGTTTATTACCCCCCGACACCCTGCTCACCTATGTGGCCGAACCCAAAATTGACGGCCTGACAGTTGTCCTCACCTACCGGGATGGGGTATTTGTGCAGGGAGCCACACGGGGGGATGGTGAAGTGGGTGAAGATGTCACCCAAAACCTGCGAACCATTCGGGCTGTGCCCACCCGCGTCCCTATTGACCCCAACAGCCCCTTAACCGTTCCTACTTACCTGGTGGTGCGGGGCGAGGTGTTTTTTCCACTGGATAAGTTTGAAGTGTTCAACACGGGCCGCATGGCAGCTGGTGAACCTGCTTATATGAATCCCCGTAACGCTGCTTCTGGTTCATTGCGCCAACTCGATTCCGCCA
>CAZPEJ010000819.1:0-2449 GCA_964585465.1 uncultured Ardenticatenaceae bacterium | reverse complement strand
GTACTCAGTGGACAGTGGACAGTGGACAGTAGGGGGTAGTGAGGGAGGTGTGGTGTGAGGTTGTTTTCGCGGGAGAATTTGTTGGCGGTTGGGTTGTGTGTGTTGTTGATTGTGTGGGTAGTTGTAACGGCCGATAGTTCACCACAATGGATTTATCAGGGGTTTTGATGGAGCAGAGACGTTTTGTGGCGGGGATGGTGGTGTTGATTTTGATTGGGGGGGTGGCGTTGTGGCTGGCCCGAACACGTCCTGGTTTAACGGTGGCGCCGGGTGGAAGTGTGGTGATGGCGAATGTGGCTGCCCCGGCAACGGCGGTTATTGAACCAACGGCGACCAAATTGGAAACGGCCGTTCCTGCCACCGCTACCCAGTTACTGATCTCTCCCAGCCCAACCCCCCAGCACACCTTAACGATCACCCCATCACGCCCACCCACCCAAACCCCTGTGCCATTCCAGCTTAATGGTTTGACACTGGATCAATTTATTATTTTGCCACCAGAGGTGTTACAACACAGCCAGGAGATTTTTGCCAATGGGCAGGTGTGGGGGCGTAATGCCAACCGCTTTTCTAAGTTGGGGGATAGTTTGATAGCCACACCGCACTTTTTAACCCCATTTGACGAAACGGGGAAGTATGACCTGGGGGAATTTGTTTATCTGCAACCAACCATTGATTTTTTTGCAGGCTCTTTTGATCGGTATGGGGTGGCGGTGCGGGCCGGGTTGCACGCTTGGGGGGTGTTTGACCCGCTATGGGCTAACAAGGAGTGGTGTGAAGCCAATGAAAACATGCTCGATTGTGAAATTCGCCTCAACAACCCGGCCGTTTTGCTCATTTTTCTGGGTTCTAACGACAACGGTTCGGCAGAGGCGTTTCAGCATAATGTGGAACAAATCGTGGAAACGGCCGTTTCACACGGGGTGATTCCGGTGTTGGTGACAAAAGCTGACCGTTTTGAAGGGGGGGACAACCGCAATAACAACATGATCCGCGAGATTGCCCAGGTGTATCAGGTGCCTTTGTGGGATTTTGACCTGTTTGCCGCTACGCTGCCGGGGAGGGGATTGGAGGAAGATTTTGTGCATTTGACTGTTTTTCCTGAAAATGATTATACCTTGCCGGTGGCTTTTGAGCGGGGGTATGCGATGCACAATTTGACAGCTTTGATGGTGTTGGATGTGTTGCGGCAAGAGGTGATTTTGGTTGGGGAGTGAGGGGCGAGGGGCGAAGAGTGAAGGGCGAGGAGCGAGGGAGAGGGATGAGGAGTGATTGAGGGACGTGTTCGCTCACTTTTGCCCTGGGGGGTGTTGGTTGGCAGTGTGGTGGGGGTTTACTGGCTGCAACCGTTTTCGCCGGTGCGGTATGTGGATTTTGTCCTGCCAACGGCCGTTCTCTGCCTCACCGTTCTTTGCTGGCTGGTCACTCGCCAACCCGGTCAGCCCATCTCCGGCGAAGACCGCACCACCCTGCTTTTACTCTTTGGGCTGGTTATCACCTTCTCCCTCAACCGCTACCTGCCCACCGACCTGCGCCTCACCCCCTCCCGCCCACCCAACCCATTGTTGGTAACGGCCGTTTTAACCGGCTTTACTCTGTTTGTGATACTCCTCCACCGTTCACTGTCCACTGTTCACCGTTCACTTCTCACTGTTTCCTGTTTACTGCTCACACTCTTCTTCTTCCTCAAAACCGCCCCCCTGGCCACCGCCGCCGCCCACCTCTGGCGCACCCTCACAGGGGAAAACGCCGCCCTGGCCAGCCCTGGCGACTTAACCTGGGTAGGGTTTTCTTATGTGGCCTTTCGCCTGCTGCACACCCTGCGCGACCGCCAAACGGGGCTGCTGCCTGCGCTCTCCTTGCGTGAATTTGCCAGTTATGTGCTATTTCTGCCCACCTATCTGGCTGGCCCCATTGACCGGGCGGAACGGTTTGCGGCTGATTTCCGCGCCCTGCCACAATTAAAATGGTTGGATGCGCCGCGTGTGGCGGAGGGATTCGGCCGTATTTGCCTGGGGGTATTCAAAAAGTTCATCATCGCCGATAGCCTGGCTTTGGGTTTGTCGCTCAATCCAGTCAATGCGGCCCAGACCACCTCGGCGACGGGGTTGTGGCTGCTGCTCTATGGCTACGCCTTCCGCCTCTACCTTGATTTTAGCGGTTACAGCGATATGGCGATTGGGGTAGGGATTTTGTTGGGAGTGCGGGTGCCGGAGAACTTTAATCGGCCGTATTTACAACCCAATCTCACCCTGTTTTGGCAAAGCTGGCACATGACCCTCAGCAGTTGGGCGCGGTTTTATGTCTTTTCGCCGTTGTCCAGGTGGTTGTTGAAACAGAAAAAACGGCCGTCTTCCGCCCTCATCGTGTTTTCCAGCCAACTGGCAACAATGTTAGTCATTGGCCTGTGGCACGGAGTCACCTGGAACTTTTTGATTTGGGGTTTGTG
>CAZPEJ010000818.1:0-2451 GCA_964585465.1 uncultured Ardenticatenaceae bacterium | reverse complement strand
AAAGGGCAAGCCAACTATGTATTACCACGCCAGATTTGCGTGATAATACATAGTTCGGCATGTTATCACGCAATTTCTGGTATACAAAGCCTTGATTTTAGGGGATTATGATGTCAATTATGGCATCGTAATCTCCTGATTTGGCGGGATTAACTCGCTGTAAAAGGATAGAAACACGTTAACCAGTTGGTTTATCCCGGCCGAATCCCATAAACCTTTAACGTTTCTCGATGAAACAACCATGCCAATCCCAACAACGGTTGAATCAGGGGAAAATACCCATAATCTGCGCCAAAATGCCCCCAAACGGTTCGGCCGATATTTTGCGGGTATAACGTGGTGAAGGTGCCAATCAGCAAAACCATCCCTGTTTCAAAGAGTAACATACCAACCGAGAGTCGCCAGGCCCACTTTTGCCGATAGACAAACCCCACTGTTGCCAGTAGATAACACACGGCCGCCAATGCACTCAAGGCAGGCGGCACATAATCTGTTATTCCTTCCTTTAGAAATAACTGATACACCGCCCGTACCCCGGTAGAAAGAGCCAGCACAGGATAAGAAACGGCCAAAATCGTGCCAGCCGCCCTCACAAAACCAGATAATCCATTTTGGGTAGATTGTTTGATGGGACTCATAATAGACTCGTCGTTGTTTGGGAGATTAGGGATTAGAGATTGCCAATCTCTAACCTCCAATCTCTAACAAAATGTTGTCAATGAGGCGGGTTTTGCCGAAAAAAACGGCCGTACTAAACAACACCCCATTCTCGATGTTTTGTAACTCTGTCAGGGTGAGAGGGTCTGCTGCACTGACGTAATCGAGGCGGGCCAGGGGTTCGGCCGTTATTTCGGCCTGCATCAAGTGGCGCAACACCTCCGCATCACGTTGTCCCCCTTCATAAGCGGCTTGGGCCAGACCGAGCGCGCGGTATAACACTGGAGCAGCCTGCCGCTGTGCAGGGGTGAGATAACTGTTGCGGGAACTCATGGCTAACCCATCTGGCTCGCGCACGGTAGGACATACGATTAGTTCCAGGTTGAAGTTCAAATCGAGGCACATACGACGCAAAACGGCCGTTTGTTGGGCATCCTTTTGTCCAAAATAAACACGAGTGGGTTGCAAGATGTTAAACAATTTGGCAACAACCGTCGCCACCCCACGAAAATGGGTCGGGCGTGAACTGCCTTCCAACGGTTTGGCAACCTGCTCCACACTCACATAGGTCTGAAACCCGGCCGGATACATCACGCCGTCATTGGGGATGAACACCACATCTACCCCGGCTTCTTGCAACAGAGTCAAGTCCCGCTCCAGGTTACGAGGGTAGCTGCTTAAATCTTCTGTGGGGGCAAATTGGGCGGGGTTGACATAAATGGTAACGGCCGTTTTATCATTCTCTCTTTTGGCCCGTTGCACCAGCGACAAATGCCCCAAATGCAAATACCCCATGGTCGGCACCAACCCCCAACTCCGACCTGTTTCAGCCCATCGAATAGCCCGTACTTGAGAAATGTTATCGGTGACAATCATGTTAACTCTCTCACCAGTTGTAACAGTTTTTCATTCAGTGGAGTGGGGACATGATAAAGACGGCCGTATTTTACCACTGCGCCACAGATAGACTCAATTTCAGTCGTTGCCCCTCGCCGTACATCTTGCAACATAGAGGATTCATTAACGGCCGTTGCCTGGGCCACCGCCAACACTTGGGCCGCAGCCGAAGCATAGGGTAATACAATGCCCTGCGCCTGGGCAACAGCCGCCACCTCCTCCGCCACCGCCTGCATCATGTGGCGGGCCTGCTCGTCATCTGCCAGAAACCCATTTGGCACTTGCAGCAGAGCCGTCAACGGGTTAATGCCTGCATTCACCGCCAGTTTGCCCCACAACAAACTGTCTACCCGTTCCACCACGAACGTCTCCAGACCAGCCTGGCGCAACAGCCCGGCAAATTCATCTATTTGTTGGGCTGCGGGGTGGTTTATAGGGTGCGCCAGGTGGGTTTGCCCGTAGCCCGTGTGGAAGACAGTGCCAGGGGTGGGGATACGCGCCCCTTGTGTGGTGCTGCCCAAAACAGTGCGATCTGGCCCCAAAACGGCCGATATTTTTTCATCATTACCCAACCCATTTTGTAACGATAAAACAATACCTTCGGGGCATAACACCTGGTGGGCTAAAACGGCCGCTTTTTCACTCTGGTAACTTTTAACCAGAATCAGAGCCAAGTCGGCGTTGTTTACCCCGGTTGGATCATGGGTGACAGGTAAAAAATGGGTGGAGGAGCGGCCGTTTGGTTCAACCAGCCGTAACCCTTGCGTGCGGATCGCCTCAATCTGCTCCACCCAGCTCCCCACCATCCCCACCTCCGCCAACGGAGCCAGATACCCCGCAAACAAACAGGCCATAGCCCCCGTGCCGATGATGGTAATTTTCATGCCAACTTTCACT
>CAZPEJ010000817.1:0-2452 GCA_964585465.1 uncultured Ardenticatenaceae bacterium | reverse complement strand
GGAAATTGATGTAGAGTAGTCACTATTTTGTGTCAACTTATTTCAGGACTTGACACTGTCCACCGTTCACTGTTCACTGTCCACCGTTCACTGTTCCCGTTCACTGTTCCCGTTCATTCCGTCAACACCTGGGCGTTTTCCACTGCCCAATGCACATATACCTCATTGCCAATGTCAAAGTGGGTGTCGTAGCGTGAGCCGAAGTTTTGCGCTCGCACAAATAAATCCACGTTGTCGGCCAGGGCAACACGATAGCGGGTATCTGTGCCAATGTAGATGGCTTCACGGATTCGGCCGTTTATGACCACATTGTTCTGCTCTGTTTGCAAATACTCCAGCATATCCACTGGTTCATTGGGCAATTTGCCGCCAAACAACAAGGCCACATCTTCCATATCTATGCCCGCTTGTAACGGGTTGACTTTGCCTTTGGGGTAGAGGTTGATTTTTTCCGGCCGGATTGCCAGGGTGATGAATTGACCAGGGGAGAGGGAACGGCCGTTTGCCTCCGCCAACACCAACACCCCACCCATCTCGACAGTTACAAACGTCTCCACCTGTTTCACCTGCGCGGCAACAAAATTCGTTTCGCCGATAAAATCAGCCACAAAACGATTATGGGGATGTTCATAAATTTCACGCGGGGTGCCTATCTGCTGCACCAACCCCTCATTCATCACCGCAATTCGGTTCGACATGGTGAGGGCTTCTTCCTGGTCGTGTGTCACATAAATAAACGTAATACCAACCTCAGTTTGAATCTGTTTCAGTTCCAACTGCATGGTTTTTCGCAATTTCAGGTCTAAGGCCCCCAACGGTTCATCCAGCAGCAACACTTTGGGGTGGTTTACCAGGGCACGAGCCAGGGCCACCCGTTGCTGTTGCCCACCAGATAGCTGTTTCGGCCGTCTTTCCCCCAGGTGTGGCAATCGCACCAGTTCCAATGCCTCGGCTACCCGCCGCCTAATTTCTGGTGCAGTCACCTTTTTCATTTCCAGGCCAAAAGCCACATTTTGGGCAACTGTCATGTGGGGAAACAGGGCATAACTTTGGAAAACCGTATTTACCGGCCGTTTGTGGGGTGGAATCCCGGCTACTGGCTGCCCCTTGATATAAATTTCACCGTGACTGGGTTGCTCAAAACCAGCAATCATGCGTAAGGTAGTGGTTTTGCCGCAACCACTTGGCCCCAATAGCGAGAAAAACTCCCCATCTTGAATCTGCAAATTGAGTGCGTCTACTGCCTTAAACGCCCCAAACTGTTTCGTAACATTTGCCAGATTAACAGCCCATTCGCTGGATGGTATTTCGGGTTGGTTCACGCTGCTTGTTGACCTCCTGTTAAGACTGTATTTTACACACATTGACCCTGCTGCAAAGATGTAAAAACTTTCGGGTATAATTGCCCGTGAATCAGGAAATAGTACCCAGTGAACAGTACCCAGTGAACAGTACCTAGTGGACAGTAGAGCAAACTGAGTACTGAGTACTGATCACTGAGTACTAATCTGAGTACTGCTAAAAATGGAGTTCATAAACATGATTATCCTTCGCACGCCCGACGAACGATTTGAAAATTTGCCCGATTTCCCTTTTGCGCCGCATTATGTGGAGGTGAATGGGTTGCGGATTCATTATGTAGATGAAGGTCAGGGGGAGGTTATTTTGTGCCTGCATGGGGAGCCTACCTGGTCTTTTTTGTATCGCAAGATGATACCCCCGCTGGCGGCCAGGCATCGGGTAGTGGCAATGGATTTAGCTGGGTTCGGCCGTTCTGACAAACCCGGCGATATTGGGGATTACTCTTTTCAATTCCACCGTGATGTATTGGTGGGGTTTATAGAAGCGTTGGATTTACAGGGCATAACGGCCGTTATGCAAGATTGGGGTGGGTTGTTGGGGTTAACCGTTGCAACCCAACTGCCCGACCGTTTCGCCCGGCTGGTCATCATGAACACCGGGCTGCCCACTGGCGACGAACCCCCAGGGGAGGCTTTTTTGCGCTGGCGCGAATTTGCCGCCAAAATGGGCACCAAACTACCTATCGGCCGAATTATCAAAGGTGGGTTAGCCCACCCGGAAAACCTCTCCACCGCCGAAGTTGCCGCTTATGAAGCCCCCTTTCCCACACCTGAATACAAAGCTGGGGCAGCCGCCTTCCCCCTGCTAGTGCCCACCAACCCCAATGACTCCGGATCGGCCGAAATGCGGGCAGCCCGTTTAGCCTTTCGCCAATGGCAAAAACCTACCCTGGTGCTTTTTTCCGATGGCGACCCCATCACCAAAGGGGGCGACCGATTCTTCCGCTTCCTGATCCGCCCCGCCCGCAAACAGCCCGAAATTACCATTCACGAAGCAGGCCACTTTCTGCAAGAAGAAAAAGGGGGGGAAATCGCGGAGCATATCTTGGCTTTTATGGAAAGAACACCGTAGATTGTTTGAGAAATACCCA
>CAZPEJ010000816.1:0-2457 GCA_964585465.1 uncultured Ardenticatenaceae bacterium | reverse complement strand
AGACCATTGGTGTTTTGGTATTACAACGGTTTCCACCCAATCCCCCCTTTAACCAATGGAGCCGCCAGGTGTTGCTGGCTCTGGCGGGCCAAACCAGTACAGCCATTCAAAACGCCTCCCTGCACCGCGAGACGGTGCAACGCAAACTGGCAGAACAAGAGGCAGAACTCACCCGCATGGTAGTTCATGACCTACGGAATCCATTAACCACACTCCTGAGTACGTTGGAATTTGCGGAGCAAAAATTGGCTGCTGATGGAACTGAGTCACCCCATGCCCACCTCCAAAGTGCCCGTCTGGTTTGTTTAGATATGTTAGATATGGTAGATTCACTGCTGGATGTGGCCCGGCTGGAGGCAGGGCGGTTAGTGGTGCAGGTTGAAGCGATGCGATTGCCGCCACTGGCCGAAAAGGTTATCGGCCGTTTATCCCCCCTGGCACACCAACGAGAAATCACCTTGCACTTTTTACCACCCCCGGCCGACCTGCCAGCCGTCTGGGCAGATGAGGAAATCATGAGAAGGGTACTGGTCAATTTGTTAGACAACGCCCTCAAATTTACCCCAGCCGGGGGGCATATTTTCGGCCGTTTTCTGCCCGAACCCGCCGCCAACAACCGGCACGAAACAGGGGTTCGCTGTATCATTCACGATAGTGGCCCCGGCATTCCACCCCAATATCACGAACGTATCTTTGACCGTTATGTGCAAACCAATCAGGGCGGTGCCCCAGTACGAGGCACCGGGTTGGGGCTGACCTTTTGTAAACTGGCAATTGAAGCCCAAAACGGCCGAATCTGGGTCGAAGACGCACCCAACAGCGGCAGCCAATTTATTTTCACCCTACCAGGCATTCCCATTTGGGAAAAATAGCTGTCAGCCGTCAGCTGAAAGCTGATAGCTGATAGCTGATAGCTAACACCTGACAGCTAAAGGAGCATTATGACCAACCCATTCCTCTCCATTGACCAAAAAATTGTAGGTGACATTTACACCAGCACCGAAGTGATGGATAACCTGACAATTTTGTGCGACGACTTTGGCTCGCGGTTCGGTGGCACAGTGGGCGAAAAACAAGCCGCCGACTTTATCCAAAAAAAGCTAGAGTCTTATGGTTTACAAAATGTTCACCTGGAACCAGTCGAGTATATCGGCTGGCGGCGGGGTTCTGTGCAGTTAGAGCTTCTCAGCCCCATTAAACGGCCGATGGACTGCATTACCCTACCCCACGCCCCGGCCGCCAACCTGCGCGGCAGTCTGGTTGACCTGGGGGATGGTGCCCCGGCCGATTTTGACAAACGGGCCGATGAAATCAAAGGCAAAATTGTGATGTGTACCAGCCACCCCAGCCCCAAAGGCAGCAAACGCTGGATACACCGTAACGAAAAATACGGCCGGGCCCTGATGGCCGGGGCTACCGGGTTTATCTTTGTCAACCACTACCCCGCCTATGGCCCGGCCACCGGTGGCATTGGTGAAGAAGGTGAAGCCCTCATCCCTGGCATCTCCGTCTCCTACGAAGACGGGATGTACCTGCGCCGCCTGCTCAAACGGTATGGCGATGTACAAATTCATCTCACCAGCACTGATGTCTGCGAACCAATGATCTCCTGGAACGTCATTGGTGAACTGCCCGGCAACAGCCCTTCGCCGCAAATTGTTATGTTAGGCAGCCATTACGACGGCCACGACATCTCGCAAGGGGCGCAAGACCCCGCTTCTGGGGCGGTAGCCGTAATGGAAGCGGCCCGTGCCCTGGCGGCTTATGCCCCCAACCTGTCACACACGGTTCGTTTTGCCCTGTGGGGTATTGAAGAAATCGGCCTGATTGGTTCGATTGATTATGTCAAAAAACACCTTAACGAGTTAGACGATTACCGATTTTACTTGAATATGGATTCGGCCGGGGCTATTGCGCTGGATAGTAAAGGGGTTGTATTTAATGAGTGGGCAGACCTGGAGCCACTTTTCAAACAGTGGGGGCGGGAAATGGGGCATGAGTTTGGCCTGAGTCAATCGGTGAATGCCCACTCTGACCATTACCCGTTTTTGAAGGAAGGGGTGCCAACGGCCGGTATGGGCAATGTGAGCAAAAACCTGGAAGGGCGAGGGTATGGGCATACACGTTATGATACGCTGGACAAGGTAAATCTCACCAGTTTACGCGAAGCGGCCGTTTTAGCCGCCCGTTTAGCCCTACGAATTGCCAGCACCGGGGAATGGCCTGTTTCCCGCCGCAGCAAAGAAACCGTAGAAAAGTTGCTCGACAGCCCCGAATACCGCGAAGAAGAAGCGTTATTTGCCAAATTAACCGCCTTTTACCAGGAAAGAAGGAAAAAGTAGGCAGTAAACAGTCCCCACTGTTCACTGCTCACCGTTCACTGCTCACCGTTCACTGTTCACTGTTTACTGTTCACTGTTCACTATTCACTGTTTACTGTTCACCGTTCACTGTTCT
>CAZPEJ010000815.1:0-2460 GCA_964585465.1 uncultured Ardenticatenaceae bacterium | reverse complement strand
TGACGGCTATTTGCGGTTTTTTGTCCAAGATTCCCCCTGATCCTGTTGCCACTAATCCCACTCAGTAATACTATTGGGGACAAAATATCACTGGTTCTAAACCAGAAAAACCATAACCTGCCTTTCACAGATTTATGCAATACGTAACCCAAATCAATCAAATCCTTAAACCATGCCTAACACCCACTATTACACTGCTCGATTTATTTGCAGGGTGTGGCGGCCTGGCTTTGGGTTTTGAGTCAGTAGGCTTCAAAACAATTGGTTTTGAAAAAGATGTAGACGCGGCAACTACCTATTCCCAAAATCTATCAGGGCATTGTCACCCAATAGAACTAAACCTTCACAGCCAATACCCACCAGCCCAAGTAATTATCGGCGGGCCGCCTTGCCAACCCTTTAGTGTAGGCGGACACCAACTGGGTATAGCTGATGAGCGAAATGGTTTCCCTATCTTTTTAGAAGCCATCAAACAAGTCAACCCCTCTCTTTTTTTATTTGAAAATGTGCGCGGTTTACTCTATGCCAATAAATGGTACTTTGTGCAGATTTTGCATGAATTAAGACAGTTGGGGTACATCGTAGAATACAAATTGTTAAATGCTGTTCATTTTGGTGTGCCGCAAAACCGTGAACGGCTTTTTGTGGTGGGGCATCGGGGGAAGTTTGTCTTCCCACAACCAGAGCTAAAAAAAGTGACCGTCGCAGAGGCCATTGGTGATACGATGGAAACGGCCCCCCCTGATGCCAAATTTTTAACATCCTCTATGGATGAATATGTAAAAAATTATGAAATCGCTTCAAAGTGCATCAACCCCCGCGATTTATACCCCAATAAACCAGCCCGCACGCTGACATGCCGCAACATTGCTGCCCCTACTGGCGATATGCACCGTGTGAAACTCAAAGACGGCCGTCGCCGCCGCTTATTTGTGCGCGAAGCCGCCCGGTTGCAAAGTTTCCCCGATTGGTTTGAATTTGTTGGCAGCGAAACGAGCCAATTTTACCAAATAGGTAACGCGGTTCCCCCATTGCTTGCCCAATACCTGGCAAAAAGTGTAAAGGCATATTTTGAGCAAGAAAAATTTATTTCCCCACAAGAGCTATTAAACGTTTCACCACTTGCCTACCAGCAAATACCCCTGTTTTTACAACCATGAAAGAGTATTTCCCATACAGTAATAAACCTGTTGCCATAAAAACCCTTCTAAATGAAGCAGTAGAGATTTTGCAACAGGTGGGAATCCCCGTTGAACAACTGACTCAAAGGCGGTTAGAAAGAATGGTGATGAGTTTTTTGGCAGTAGCTGGCATAACAGATTCATGGCAACAAATAAAAGGACTCAATGATAACCGCCATCTTAAAACACGGGATATTATTGCTTTTATCAATGAACAATTTGGCGAAAACATTTCCAGTGGCTCATATGATGATGTGCGCCGCAAAGATCTCAAACTCCTCGTATTAACAAACATCGTTATCAACAGCGCAAATAAGCCTAATGCCGCTACCAATGATCCAACTCGTGGTTATACAATAAACCCCCTTTTTGTGGAACTTGTAAAAACATTCAAAACTGAACACTGGTCAACAGCTTTGAAAAATTACATACAAGGCAGAGAGTCTTTGACTCAAACGTTGGCTCGTGAGCGTAACATTCTCAAAATACCTGTTGTGTTGCCCTCTGGCGAAACCCTTGAATTATCACCTGGAGCGCATAATCTGTTGCAGAAGAAAATCATCGAAGAATTTTTGCCTCGGTTTGCCGGAAGTAGCCAGGTGCTTTACGTGGGTGATACTTCTAACAAAACTCTGTACATTGCCAAAGACAAATTGACAGAGTTAAATTTTTTCGAGTTATCGCACGAAGAACTGCCCGATATTATTGCTTATCAACCTGTTCGCAATTGGCTTTATCTGATAGAAGCGGTGCATAGCAGCGGTCAAATGAGCGAAATGCGCCTTTTGGAATTAAAACGTCTGACACGGGAATGTGCAGCAGAGATCATTTTTGTGACAGGTTTTTTGACCAAGAACGACTTCAGAAAATGGGTAATGGACATTGCCTGGGAAACAGAAGTATGGATTGCTGAATCGCCCGATCATTTAATTCACTTTGATGGAGAGAAATATCTCAGCCCTTATGAATAAAGTAGATGAAACAGGAGGAAGTTATGACCTTAAATATGACATTTTCACCCGGCACGTATGAAACGGCCGTTTCCCACACCCTCGCCCGCTTACAACAACACCACATCGTCGGCCGAATTTGGGCGCACGACCACACCGTTTGGCGGCCAGACCCGACAGAAATCACTAACCGCCTGGGCTGGTTGCACTGCCCGGAGAACATGATGCCGGAAATCGGCCGAATCCAGGCATTTGTGGCCGGGGTGCAGGCCGATGGTTTCACCGATGTGCTGCTGCTGGGCATGGGCGGCTCTAGCCTGGCCCCCGAA
>CAZPEJ010000814.1:0-2465 GCA_964585465.1 uncultured Ardenticatenaceae bacterium | reverse complement strand
TACCAGGGTGGGGTCGGCTTCTGCAATGAGCAGGTCTTGTTGCAGGGTATTCGTCACAGGCACACCGGTGAATAAGGAGAGGCGTTCGTAAATGGCTTGCAGTTCGTCTTCGTCGTCTGGCAGAAAGGCCGGGGTGATGGTGACATTAAAACTAGGCAGGTTAACAGCCAGGGGTTTGTTATTACGATCAAAAATTACACCACGCGGTGAGTCGGTTAATAACTCGGCAATCTGGTTGTTTTCCGCCAGTTGTTCAAATTCTTGCCCTTTGGTTTGTTGTAACCAGATGACGCGGTAGAGAAGTAGCCCAAAGATGATGAGCATGACAAAACGGAGGAAGTAAAGACGGCCGAATATGCCAGGGTCTTGCACATCTACCACTTCTTCTTCATTCAAATGTTGCCAGCCTTTTTGGGACATGATAATAGTTCCTCTGTAACTGTTCAGCTTCTCTGGACTTTAACCGCAAAGTAGACAAAGAACACAAAGGTTTTCTCTTCTTTTGCACCTTTGCACCTTTGCGGTGAATCGTTACGTTCCTCTTTAATAATGCCTCATATTTGTACCCGACGCGGGCGAACTGTGCGATCAATCAGGTAGGTTAGCCAATAAATGGGTAGAATCATGCCCCCATGCAAAATGGAAACGGGTAGCTGGCTGACAATCAGTTCCAGAGGGGTGGGAAACCCGATCAGCCAGAGCAGCAGGAAGTAGAGGGTTAATGAGAGAATGGTGCTAAGAACAGCTAACAGAGCGGGCAAGAATAGGCGGCTAGGGGGTAGAGCTTCGGCAATGAGGGTTGCCAGTGATACACCAGCCATGAAGGTTACGGCCGTTAATCCCATGGGAGCCACAGAAAATAAATCTACACTTAACCCGGCCACAAAGGCCCAAACGACCCCTTCCTCCATGCCGCGCAACAACCCCCAGGCTAAAGCCACCAAAAAGGGAAGTTGGGGTGTGTAACCAAAAACAGGAAAGTAGGGAAAAACGGCCGTTTGTAACAATGCCAGAAATAACATCAATGGAACGGCCGTGATAATCGTTCGGCTCATGGCTCGCTCCCCGGCTCTACAAATACATCCGTCTCTACCGGTTCAAAATCGGTAATGACAAAAACAATTTCCAGGGCAGCAAAATCCACCGCTGGTTGAATCACCGCCCGCTGGAACAGTTCAGCCTCCCGCCTCTCCACTTCCACCACCCGACCAATAACCAAATCCTGGGGAAACTTGCCACCCAGGCCAGAGGTTAGCACCACTTCCCCTTCCGATAGTTGGTATTTCAGGTCAATCCAATCAATGCTCATTAAACCGCCCAGCCCGCCCCCATGCAAAATACCCGTTGCCCGTGAATTTCCCAGGCGGGCGGGAATAGAACTGGCATTGTCGGTAATCAGGATGACCCAGGCGGCTTGTTGCGATACCTGGAAGACCTGCCCCACCAGCCCGCGCGAACTTTCTACGGGCATCCCCACCTGAATACCATCTGCTGTTCCTTTGTCAATGATGATACTGCGAACGGTGGGGCTGGTATCATAACCAACAACATTGGCGGTGATACGCTGGAAACCTGGCTCCTGTCGGGCACGGTTAAAGAGGTCGAGCAAAATCTGGTAATCCCCTTGTACTTCGCGCAACTCCTCATTTTCTCGTTCCAGTTCATCAATGCGGGCCTGAAGTTGGGCGATTTCCGTCTGGGCAGCTTGTAAATCTTCTGGGCCAGCCAGCAGATCGGCTACAAAATTAGCCCGGGAAGATGTCCAACCAACAACGGCCGTTAATGGGTCACGCAAAACAGTTAGGGCAGTATCCAAATTCCCTGTGCTATCCAGAAGAGAAAAGAAAATGGCTATCCCCACCAAAACCACGAGAATCGCCCAACGTACACGTTGAGGAGTTTCCATAAGAGGAGCTTTATATTATGTTTAATGATGGGTGCTGCCGCGATGCAACCCCACTAACACCCTGGAGTAGTTGTCCAGGTCTTCCAACACACGCCCGGCCCCACGCGCCACACAAGTCATAGAATCCTCTGCCACCCAAACACGCATCTTCACCATATCTTCCAGCCGTTCCGCCAGGCCACGAATTTGTGCCCCACCACCCGCCAGACAGATGCCCACTTCCATCAGGTCAGCCACCAATTCGGGCGGGGTCTCATCCAGGGCATCCCGCACAGTGTCTACAATGATATTAATGGAAGGGGACATGGCCTCACGCAGTTCAATACTGCTGATTTCCACAGATTGTGGCAGGCCGTTAATCAGGTTGCGCCCGCGCACGGTCATGGTGCGCTCTTCGGGCAAAGAAAAGGCTGAACCAATGCCAATTTTTAACCGTTCAGCCATGCGCTCTCCAATGAGCAGGTTGTATTTACTACGCACGTATTGGATGATGTCTTCATCCATTTCATCGCCCGCTACACGAATGGAACGGCTAACAACGATGCCACCCATAGCAAAG
>CAZPEJ010000813.1:0-2466 GCA_964585465.1 uncultured Ardenticatenaceae bacterium | reverse complement strand
GGATGGCAACATTTACACCATTGACCAGGGTGGCGGTGAAGCAACGGCCGTTACCAATGATGCCGTTGCCAGCGATGAAAATAGCGAAAACTTCCTCTTTTACCACTACCCCACCTGGTCACACGATAGCCAAAACCTGGCCTTTGTCCGTTTCCAGCGCACCGATGAAACCTCCAGCCAGATCAGCCTGATGACGGCCGCTGCCGATGGTACAAATTTAACCGAAGCCTTTAGCAGCCAGACCCAACAACCCTTTTACCTCTCCTGGTCGCCCGATAACCAACATGTCGGTTTTCTCTCCTCATCCCCATCCGGCAATATGCTGTTGCAGCGGGTGGCGGTTGCTGGTGGTGAAGCCGAAGTTTTAGATGCAGGTGAGCCGTTTTATTGGGCCTGGTCGCCTGCGGGCGGCCGTCTGTTGATGCACGTCGGCGGCAACAACCCAGATGCCCGGCTCTCCTTTTTGAATTTAGGCGAAACAGTGGTGGAACAAGGGGTCAATTTACGGCCGTCTGCCTTCAACGCCCCCGCCTGGTCAGCCGATGGCACCCAACTACTTATTGCCACCGAAACCGAAGACGGCAACAAACTGGTCATCATTGACAACCAGGGCAAACAGCTACAAGAAGTAGCCGACCTGGGGGAAAACCTGGCCGTCTTCACCTGGTCGCCCAACAACCGGTACGTCGCCTACATCACCTCCGACACAGCCACCCAGTTTGGTTTGATTGGACAATTAACCGTTGTAGACCTGGAAAACCCCGAAAACCCCATCACCTTGCCCGCAGAAGAGTCCGTCTGGGGGTTCTTTTGGTCACCCGATAGCGGAAAACTGGCCTACTTCATGCCCCAAATTGTCACCCCAGAAGAGGAAAGCGAAAGCGGCACAGGTAACAATGAACCATTTTTACTCCTCAGCCTCAATGTTTTGAATGCCGCCGACGGTGAAAAAACAGAAATTGCCACCTACCTGCCTACTAGCGACTTTGTGCAACTGTTACCCTTTTTCGACCAATACCAACAATCTGCCACCATCTGGTCGCCCGACAGCCAAAACCTGGTATTAACTGCCTACACCAGCAGCGAAACCCCCGAATTATGGATTGCCGCCGCTTCCGGGTCGTTAGAACCTCGGCCGATTGGCAACGCGTTAATTGCTTTTTGGTCTTGGGAGTAACTACCTGATACAGGTTTTCATAAGTTCTCATCAGGTTTTTGAAGCTACATTCCCTCCAGTAATTCTCTACTGGTTACTGGGTACTAATGACTGGGTACTGATATTAGCATTTGACCGGGAAACTTTGGGCACTGGTTATTCCGTCCGCCTGGCAGCCAGGAAGAAATTATAGACACCGCCCACCCCCGCTG
This sequence comes from uncultured Ardenticatenaceae bacterium, assembly GCA_964585465.1. Taxonomy (GTDB): domain Bacteria; phylum Chloroflexota; class Anaerolineae; order Promineifilales; family Promineifilaceae; genus CAZPEJ01. Next base: position 1,098 of record CAZPEJ010000813.1, on the reverse strand, counting down.
CAAAGATACCGACAAACTCACCATGCCGCCGGGTTCTTTGTCATCTACATGAAGCTACGTTAAAATTCAGCCTTATTCAATACCAATAAGGGGTTTTTGCTTGACAGCTATTAATTCACCTTTTCGTTATGCAGGGGGAAAATTTTATGCGCGCAAGTTAATACTTGAGCATATTCCTCCCCATCACTATTATGCTGAACCGTTTGCAGGTGGTGCTTCTATCTTCTTTGCAAAAGAAAAGGTGGGGTTTAATCGTTTGAACGACATTGATGCCGAGCTAATAAACTGTTATCAACAGATCCGTGACAATGTTGAGCATTTAATCGAATTGTTAGATGGTCACGAAGCGAATAAAGAAAAACATTACTACTTCAAACATGTTTATCAACCCACTTCTGAATTAGAAAGGGCTTTTCGTTGGTATTATTTGAATCGTACCAGTTATTCCGGCATCATGAACCCTGTCAACTGTTATTGGGGGTATGGGGATAAATATAGTATGCAACCCCGTAACTGGCCCGCCCATTTACGCCGATGCTCCACAAAATTGCAAGGGGTGGAATTAAAATGTGAAGATTTTGAGGTAATTATTCAAACTGTTCCTGATGGAGCTTTTTTATTTGTTGATCCACCCTACTTTAACGCGGATCAAGACAAATTTTATACACATAGTTTTTCAAGACACGATCATTATAGACTTTCACAAGTGCTGCATGCCCATCGCCACCGGGTGAAGTTCTTAATCACGTATGATAATAGCCCAGAGGTTCGTGATCTTTACTGGTGGGCAGAGCGTACCCTGGAAAAACAGTGGAATTACACGATTAACCGCACAGATGATCAAACCAAAAATGGTACAAATGGTGCAGCCAATAACCCAACCTACAAGGGCAAAAGATATATGGGTAAGGAGATTTTTATTCTCAATTACGAGGAGACTTTTTCCGTGCCATTATCCGTTGGTTCACAACTTCCAATAGTTTTATTTGTAAACGTTCGAGAGAATGCCAATGGGTATCATTTTCAAGATGCACATAAGGTGTACGAGGAATAAAACCGTTTTCAGAAATCTCTGTTGAGATAACAAATCTCCAATCC
>CAZPEJ010000812.1:0-2466 GCA_964585465.1 uncultured Ardenticatenaceae bacterium | reverse complement strand
ACGTTTCCTCTGGCAATTCCCTACTGATTACTGGGCACTGATTACTGGGCACTGATCCTAGGTGGCGGCACGAATGCAGGTGCCGGTTTCCAGGTGGGGCTGTAACAGGGTTTGTTGGATTTCCCCGGCCGCTAAACCGGAAAAAATTCGGATGCTCATGTCCGGGTAATGGTTGACCAGGTTTAACATGCTGCGTACTTTGCTATCCATTCCACCTGTGACATCGGTGCCACGCGAACCACCCAGGGCGGCTTGAATGTCGCGGAAGTTGTTTTCGGTGATTAAGGGGATGATTTGCTGTTGCTGGTCATAAACCCCGGCCGTTTCGCCCGCCAACAGGAACCAAGACGGCCGTAATTCTGCCACCGCATAGGTCAACACTTCTTCTGTGGAAATGATACTCCCCCCACGCACCGTGTCGAAGGCCACATCCCCATACACCACCGGCACCAGCCCGGCCGCCAAAGCCGCCTGAATGGGAGCCAGGGAGAGATGGGTAAGACGGCCGTTTTCACACCAGGCAGAAGCAGATGGTTGAAAGCTAATGGCGGGCACTCCAGCCGCCAGCAGGGTTCCGGTGACAATACGGTTCAGCCGTGCAGCCACATCGCTCACCTCGGCGAAACCATGCCACTGAACGGCCGTTTGTACCCCTTGTCGTGTGCCATATTTGGCGGCGGTGACATGCCCAAACGACCCACTGCCGTGCCCAATCACCAGCCGTAACTGGGGGTTCAGCCGTTGCGCCTGGCAAATTTCCGCCGCCGCCTGAGCCAAAGCCTCGGTGCGAACTGTCTGCGACTCTGTCTTATCCGTAATGAGAGAACCGCCTAGTTTTAGGAAAATCATTAGTGAACAGTTTTTAGTGAACAGTTTTCAGTAAACAGTGGACAGTAAACAGTAAACAGTGGACAGTGGACAGTAAACAGTGGACAGTGGACAGTAATCGGTGCTAATTGCTGATAGCTGATAGCTGTCAGCTATCAGCTATCAGCCAACATCCCCACTGCCATTTCTGGCGAAGTGGCAAACTCTAATAACGCCAGGTGGGAATCTGCTACGTACTCTGAGGTGTGGAAGGCTGTTACTGTTTCTTGCCACATGGTGCCAAGTAGGATTAACGGCCGTTTTTCTATCTCCCCCACTTGCAAAAAACTCCAGGCCAGGGTCATTTCCGAGAGTGTACCGATGCCCCCTGGTAATACAATCATGCCGCTGTTTTGTGTCACCAAATGCAGCAGCCGGTCGCGCAACGTCTCGTACTTAATCTCTTCCTTTACCCATTGGTTGGCCGCCAGAGGACGAAATCGCTCAATTTGCCCCGATGTCACCCCAATGACATGCCCACCCGCCTCGGCCGCCCCCTGGGAAACGGCCGACATGGTGCCACTGTACCCGCCCGTTGCCACAGCAAAACCCGTCTGGGCTAATAGTTGCCCCACCCGTCGCGCTTCTTCATAAGCCACACTCCCCGGCCGGGGGGAAGCACTGCCAAACACGGAAATGACACGGTGATGGTTAGGATTCATGGCTGTTTGTCTCCATCGGCCGTTGCGGGTCGCGGCTCCATTCGCTCCAGGAACCCACATACAAACGGCCGTTCCCCAAACCAGCGTATGTCATGGCCAGTAAATTGGCACAGGCTGTCACACCAGAACCACAGTAAAAGGTGGTTTGTGCGGCCGGGGTCTCTCCGAGCAGTTGTTCCATCTGTTGGCGAATTTGGGCAGCGGGCAAAAAACGGCCGTTTGTGGTCCAATTTTGTTGAAAAAAGTAATTTTTGGCCCCTGGAATGTGTCCGGCTCTGGGGTCAATCGTCTCCAATTCGCCCCGATACCGCACCGGATCGCGGGAGTCTACCAGCAAGGGTAACGAAGCTACCTGTGACAAAACCACCAGCCATTCCGGCCGGGGTGCCCCTACAAACGTCGTGGGAGCATTTTGCTCCTGGCCGCTGCGGGTGGGGCCGTCAGCCTCCAGCCACGCCTGCCACCCCCCATCCAGTACCGCCACCGCCGAATGCCCCATGTAGCGCAACATCCACCACAACCGCGCCGCAATGCCCCCATTCATATCGTCGTATACCACCACCTGCTTTTGCCCATCAATCCCCATACGGCCGAAAGTGGCGAGCAAAACCTCTGGGGTGGGTAACGGGTGACGGCCGTTATCCGTCACAGGCGGGCCACTCAGGTCATCGTCCAAATGGGCATAAATCGCTCCGGGGATATGGCTCTCCTGGTAAACCCGCCCGCCAAAAGCGGTATCTACCAGCTTAAAGCGGCAATCTACCCACACCCAATGCGGGTTATCTAGCTGTTTAACGGCCGTTTCTACATCAATCACCGTCTCATACATCACCATGACTCCTTACTGCACACTGTTCACTGCTCACTGTTCACTGCTCACTGCGTACTGAGTACTACTCCTACGGTTGCGGGGTTGCCGTCACCAAAATAACCGGTG
>CAZPEJ010000811.1:0-2470 GCA_964585465.1 uncultured Ardenticatenaceae bacterium | reverse complement strand
ATATTCTCGAACAGCTGAAATTCAGTGGGCCAACTAAACTCAAAAAGTGCCGCTTCCTGGCGGGTCTTGGCGGCAGTCAGCAAAATAAAGATAAACGGTACAACAAAAACAATGCCAACCGTGCCCAGTATGATCACATCAATCAAGGCGATTCGTATGAATTTCCCTGCTTTCACAGCTCAAGCTCCATCCGATTAAAGGACCGCATCAGCGGATAGACAATAATAGTGACAAGGATAAACAACACAACGTTGCCCGCAGTGGATAGACCATAAAATCCCGCCTGATATTCTTTGTAAATCACGGAGGTGAGTACATCTGACGCAAAACCAGGCCCGCCGCGTGTCATAGTCCAGATCAAATCAAAAGTTCGCAATCCACCTATAAACGAAAGCAGGATAACTGTGAAGCTGGCGTTACGTGCCAGCGGAATGATGACATAGCGGAACTTCACCCAGATTCCCCCTTCCAGGCGGGCTGCTTCAAAATACTCTTCAGGAATTGACATTATACCCGCCATAAAAATGACAGTAGCAATGCCCAGACCCTTCCAAACATCAACAATGATTACCGAGTACAAGGCCAAATCGGGATTGCCCAGCCAATCTGGCTGCGGCAGCCCCATAAAGCCGAGGGCTGTGTTGATAAGCCCTGTCGAAGGCTGCATAAGCGTCGAGAACGTGATACCCACAGCAACCGTACTCACCAGTACTGGGAAGAAAACGATCCCACGGAGAAGACCCTTAAAATGGATATTTGAAGTCAGCAGCATAGCCACTGGCAGCGCAATAATCACCTTGAGTCCACTGGTCAACACAGCATAAATAATCGTGTATCTTAGCCCAGACATGAGCATCGGATCGTCAAGAAAAGTAATGTAATTGTCGAATCCAATGAAGGTGGCATCGAATAATGTCCATCGGGTTAGGCTAAAATAAAATGCCATGGCTGTTGGCACGATAAAAAACACGCCAAACACAAGCGCAGCTGGCAGATAAAACCAGTTAGGATAAGTGCGCAGAATGGACTGCGACCGCACGTTGCCTGTCATAGAGTTGTGCTCACATAGAGATAAGTTCAGGACCTACGCAGGTTGAGCTTGTCGAAACCTGCGTACGTCCTAAAGCTGCTGAACGCTGAGAAGCAGCAGTCACCTACTGCCCCTCAGCAAAAGACGATCAGACAGTTTTAACTACCAGCCTGGCAGACCTAGCTGCTGGGCTTGCTTTTCAACATCTTCATCATAGGCGGCCGCAGCTTCTTCAGGCGTCATCTGGCCCGTGCCAACCGCCACACAGATTTGCTCCAGAGAGGGGCCCTTGATTGGTGAGAGGAACTCAAGGGCAGGGGCAGAATTCCCAGACTCAATGTAGGCGGCTACATCTTTTACAGCGGGAAGTACTGTGTCGGGCAGCGTCGCGCCCTTAATGACATATGGCCCCGTCGGTTCGGTGGCTGAATTGAGCGCGTCAACGCCATCGGTGGAGGCAATGAAGCCAAGAAAATCTTTGGCCACTTCCAGCTTTTCGCCAGTGGTTGTGGCAGGGATGTAAGTAGCGGCGGGCATCCAGATAGTTGCGCCATTCTGCGCGGCATCCGTACCAGGTTGAGCAAAGAATCCAATGTCGTTCACTTGATCGGGCGAATTGGTGGCAATGGTCGACAGGGCAAACGTCAGCATCGGATAGTGGGCACCTTGACCTTCAGCAAGCAAGTTCAACCCTTGTTCAAATGTTGTCGTGGCGTAATCTTGCTGCCACCAATCGCTTTCATAACCTTGTTGAAGATAGGTAAAACTGGCCATTGCTTGAGGCTCGGTAGCATACTTGGCCACGTTACCCGTGTACTCCTCCGCGAAGTTCGGATTGGCCGCTTGAACGTTATAGTAATCAGCCAGCACAAACAACTGTGCCGTCCACGTATCACCAAATGTGGCTATAACCGGCACAATTCCGGCCTCTTTGATCGCTTCGTTGTTGGCTTCAAATTCGGCCCAGGTTGTGGGGATGCTCAACCCCAGTTCTTCGTAGACACGCTTATTATAAAGAATGCCACCACCCATCGCTGTCTGGCTTGGCACGCCAAACACTTGCCCGTTCTGGGTCACGGTTGGGAGGAATGACTCAACAACGTTGTCCATAAAAGGCTCACCCGAGAGGTCAACGAGTGTTTGTGATGGATTTAGCGCCTGAAGCAATGAACCAGAGTTATACCAAAAAACATCGGTCATTTCACCTGTGGCCAGACGTGTCTTGACGATGTTATCACCTTCGGTACCGCCAGGTCGGCTCTCAACCGTGATGGTCACGTTTGGATGCAGCGCCATATAGGTATCTGCGAGCGCTTTGGCTGAAGCTTGGTTGGCTTCACTATCATCAACAAGATAGGTTAGTGTTATGGGTTCGGCGGCTTCCTCTTCAGCAGCTGGCTCTTCGGCGCAGAGTTGCCGTCCTTCATCTGACGGGACACG
>CAZPEJ010000810.1:0-2473 GCA_964585465.1 uncultured Ardenticatenaceae bacterium | reverse complement strand
CCCATCTTCATTCCCCAGACGAAAACAGTACTTCGCCAGATTACTTTGTATGCCCCCTTCATAAAAAGCATCCCCCATCCATTGATAAAGCTGCAAAGCCCGTTCCCCCTGCTCCATCGCCTCGGTAAACCTGCCCTGGCGTTCGTAATGATTTGCCAGATTCAAGAGTAAGGTGGCTTCCTGCCGCGAATCGTGAAGTTCCCTGGCAATGCCAATCCCCTCCTCCAGGTAAGAAATGCTTTTGCCCAGGTCACCCCGCGCATAAAACACATTTGCCACAATCATCAAACCACGAACCTGTGCCGATGACGGTGTGGGTGGTAAGAGGGAAAGGCCCAATTCGGCCGTTTGTAAGGCCCTGTCCAACTCCCCCAACCGACCAAACAAAGAAGCCAACAAAACCTGCAAATACCCTTCCTGAAAACGTGCCTCCCCCATTTCCAACCCCTGCAAACAATCTATCCCCCTTTGAATCCACCCCAACGCCGCCTGACGATCCTGCTGCATCACCAGTTGCGCCATAAAATCACACACCTGAGAGCGCACCAGCAGAACCTCAGCCGCAGGGGTTAGCGGCTCTAAAATGCCCAACGCCTGCTCTAAATATGGGCGTGCCGACACAAAATCCGCCTGCCGCACCGCAAACGCCCCCGCAGCCGCCAACAAACTCGCCTCCCAAAGCGGATTATTCAGCGTAGAAACGCCAGGCAATGCCCATTTCAATATCTCCCGCGCCTTGTGCCAATGCCCCCGCGCATCCATAAACCCCACCACCCCACCATCAATCCAGGTTAAACCCAACACCCCCTCCACCAAAACCTGCCACTGCCGCTGTTCATGCGCCCATTGCAACGCCGCCAGCACATTCTCCAGGTCTAGTTTTAACAAGTCATGGCGCAGGCGATTTTTGTAGGCAAAACGGGAAAAATAAGTAGCCACCGACGGCCGATAATGGGTAAACTCCTGCCCCAATTTTTCCCGCGCAAACAACTTCAGCAACGGATGAAGCCGATACCGTTCGGTAATGGGCTGGGAAGCAGTCGTCAACTGAAGCAGAGAGCTATCTGCCATATCACTGATTTCCACCAGCGACAAAGCACACAACCGCCCCATGTGCATCTGCACCTGCACCTTTGGAAGGTGGGCATTGTTAAAAATGGCATCCGTAGAAAAATCTGGCCCATCAAACACAGAAAAAGAAGCAAAAAGGGTTTGCAGAGGAGGTGGCAACAATTTGTAGCTGATTTCAAAAGAAGCCCGCACATTTTGGTGCGTATTTTCCCAATCCGCCAGGTTTTCTAATGGATCTGGCTCACTCAGCAACCAGCGACGATACTCCTCCAACTTCATCTTGGAATCTGCCAACGTGCTGGCAATCACCCGCAAAGCCAATGGCAAACCACCCACAAAATCAATAATTCGTCGTGCTGCCTCTGTTTCCTTTAATAACCGCTCTGGGCCAATATAACTTTGAAAAAGGGCAAAACCATTTTTTTCATCAAACGGCTCTAACTGGACAACCGTTGCTTTACGCCCACCAATAGCCCGCTGGTTCCGCGTGGTGATTAAAACGGCACACTCCCCGTCTGGTGGCAACAAAACCCCTAACTCTTCACTGTTTTGTACATTGTCCAGTACCAACAGCATCTGTTTGTTGACCAAAATGCCGCCAACCACACGGCTCAAACTTTCCAGGTCTTGATACTCTGGCACATCCTGGTGATAGGCATTGGCAATAGCGTGCAAAATCGGCGAAAGGCTCTCCCCACTGGTAACGTGCGCCCACAAAACGCCCTGGGGAAAATACGGCCGTAATTGATAAGCCATATGAATCGCCAGTGCAGACTTGCCCAGCCCCCCCATCCCCTGCAACACACACACCCTATTCTTTCCACGTCGCAAGACACGTTCTATCTCTTTTTGTTCTTCTTCCCGGCCAATAAACTGGCTAACATCTTCACGCGGCACTTGAAAAGGGGCTTCCGCCGATACCAAAGGAGCCGTTTGTTTTTTTCTCGGCGGCCAATAACTCAGCAACTTACTATCATTCGCATCAGTAACACTGTCGCGCAACATACTTAAAGCAGGCTGCCCGGCCGCCAACAACAATTCCGTTGTTTCCGATTCCCCCAGCTCCAAAGCCCTGGCAACCCGAATCAGGTCACGCCAATCTCTAGGCCGTTTCACCCCCCCGTTAATCCAACTGCTAATCGTTGTTTTATTTGCCAACCCAGCCAAATCTGCCAGCTTTTGATAGCTGTAACCAGACTGTTTGACATACCTTTCGACCAACTCAGAAAACTGAAAAGGATCGTTCATGTCCTTCACACAGATTACAACCAATCTAAGCCAGCAGTTAAAACTGCGGCCTACTATGGCAAAGTCGGCCTTCGCCGACTAAAAGCGAGCAAAATAGCTTGTTTCCAGTCCGCGAAGGCGGACTTTGTAACTGTTGCCGCGAATTTATTCGCCA
>CAZPEJ010000809.1:0-2474 GCA_964585465.1 uncultured Ardenticatenaceae bacterium | reverse complement strand
CAATCAGCACTGAGCCATCTTCTTCTTTCTCCAAGAAATTCCGCAAGGATGCCAAATTAGACTTAATTTGTTCGAGTAAATTTTGATACTCCGCCACCTTTTCTAAATACAATTCTCTATTTAGACCTACCACATCCCGTTTCACATACTCACGCACCTTCGCCTTCACTTCCTCCGGCGTTCCACTGGCCGTAATCCGTTGAACCAATTCATCCGGCACCAAAGGCATCGCATCCCGAATTTGCTCCTTCGTCGCAGGCCAACCCAGGATACTTTGAATCTGTTTCACCACCGAATCACTCACCCCACTCGCTTTGGCAATATGCGGCTGCTGCGCCAGGTATTGAGTCAACATCCAACGTGCCCCATCCAACGCCTTCGCCTTGTCCGTATGCACCGAACAAATCATCAATTGCGGCCGATCTATCTCGTCCAATGTCCGCCCGGCCCGTTCCGCACCTGTGCGTAACTGCACCAGGGCTTCATCGTTATACTCCGGTGGCACACAATAGTTCAACACCGCCCCATCGGCGATTTCACCCGTCAGCTCCATCATCTTGCCGCCTGTCGCCCCAATCATCATCGGCACATTGCGCGGCTCACGACGGCCGTGTACCACATCCAGTTCAATCCCTTTTACCTTGTGGAACTCCCCATCATACGTCACGCGCTCCAGCTTTAGCAGCCGACGCATCACTTCAATCGTCTCCCGCATCGCCAACAACGGTTTGCGTCGTTCAATCCCCACATTAGCCGCCAGCGGATCCCACCACGCCCCAATACCACAAATAATCCGGTCGGGGGCCAGGTCGTCCAGCGTGAGAAAGGTGGCAGCCAGCAACCCAATGTTGCGCGTCCAGTTGTTAATCACCCCAGACCCAATTTTGATACGTTCAGTGACAGCCGCAAAAGCAGCCATCGGCACAATAGCATCTCGCACCAGACGGCTTTCCGCTTGCCATACCGCCTCAAAACCATGTTTTTCCGCAAATTGGGCAATTTTCATACCCTCGCGTAATTCATGGGCATCCTGCAAATAAAGGGCTACTCGATCTTGCGACATCTCTTCCTCCTTATCTTGAGTAATCTTTGATTTTTGTAACGATTCACCGCAAGAGCGCAAAGAAAATAGAAAACTTTTATGTTTTTGCGTACTTTGCGGTTAAGTCCCAGAGAGGCTGAACAGTTACGCTGTCGGTCAATTAGAAGATTGGGATTCAACCAATCTCTACTCTCTAATCTCTTACCCTAATTTCCCCAAACCACGCAAAACCCGTTCTGGGGTGAGAGGGAATTGGTCAAACCAGACACCTGTGGCCTGATGAACGGCCGAAATAACCGCCGCCGCATAAGGAATGTAGGGCATCTCCGCCATCCCACGCACCCCAAAGGGGCCATTGGGGTGGGGGTCTTCCACAATCACAGAATCCACCCGTTCGGGAATATCATACACCCCTGGAATGAGGTAGGTACTGAGATGCGGCGTGAGTACCTGCCCCTTGTCTACCCGAAAATCCTCCAAAATGGTGTACCCGTGTGCCTGCACAATTGCCCCTTCAATTTGCCCCACCACCAAATCCGGGTTAATGGCTTTGCCCACATCATCCCCACACACCACCCGGTGAACCGTAATAAACCCCGTCTCGGTATCTACTGTCACCTCAACCACCTCAGCCACATACCCATAAGCAAAGTTAGGGTTGCCATAACCGGTATCATGGTCAATGGAGGTGGTTTTGGGGGCCAGCCAGGTGGTTTCGGCAATGGCCGGGCGTTCTTCCTCTTGCCACTTTTGCAGGGCCAGTTCGGCAGCCTGTTTCACGGCATTGCCCGCCATGAAGGTGAGGCGAGACGCGCTGGCACTGCCGGAGCTTTTGGTGAAGGCGGTATCGGAAACGGCCGTTTCCATCCGTTCCATCGGTAACCCCAACACCTCGGCAGCAATTTGGGACATAACAGTATGATGCCCCTGCCCCACATCCGCGCCAGCAATCCTCACAATCGCTTGTTCAATCTCCGCCTGACCACGCAACTCCACCTCGGCCCAGCTGTTCTCCTGGTAACCAAAACTAAAACCGATATTTTTGTAACCAGCCGCAAAACCGCGCCCATGTACCAAACGGGGTAACGCCCCGGTAGGAGCCGGAGATGTGGCAGACCAGTTGGCCTTTTCGGCCGTTTCCCGAATCACCTGCGACAAACTCACCCCACCCGGAATCGTCGTACCAACCAGGGTCAACTTTTCGGCCGTCAGGCCGTTTTTCAGGCGAATCTCCACCGCATCCAGGCCCAACCGTTCAGCCAGTTTGTTCATCTGCATTTCAGCCGCAAAATGGCCTTGTGGGGCACCAAACCCACGAAACGCCCCACTCACCACATTGTTGGTATACACAGCATACGCATCTAGCTTGACGTGCGGGAACTCATACGGGCCAGTTGCACACAAGATGGCGTTACCCAACACCTTGTTGCTG
>CAZPEJ010000808.1:0-2478 GCA_964585465.1 uncultured Ardenticatenaceae bacterium | reverse complement strand
AAAAAGTGGGGAAGAGACAATCGTAGATTATTTTGACCAGGCAACGGTTTTGTTTGCTGATCTGGTAGATTTTACCCAGTTGGCGGCGCAGATGGCTCCCCGGCAGTTAATTGAGTCGCTAAATGGCATTTTTTCTGATTTTGATGAGTTATTGGAGCCGTTTAATCTGGAAAAGGTGAAAACGGTGGGGGATGCGTATATGGTGGTGGGTGGGTTGAGTGGCGACGGGCAGATAACGGCCGTTGCCGACCTGGCCCTGGCAATGCAAACCAGCATACACAACCACCTGGCCCCGACGCAACGGCCGTTCCAACTACGAATTGGCGTGAGTACCGGGCCGGTCATTGCCGGGGTAATTGGGCGCAAAAAGTTTAGTTATGATTTGTGGGGGGATACGGTTAATACGGCCTACCGGATGCAAGCCACTGGGCTGCCGGGTAGGATTCAAATAACGGCCGAAACCAGCCAACAGCTACAAAACGACTTCATCCTTGAAGCGCGTGAGCCAGTCAGCGTAAAAGGGAAAGGGTTGATAACCACATATTGGCTAAACGGCCGAAAAGGGGCGTGAGGTGTGAGACGTGAGGATTTATCTCTGTGAAGGTCTCTGTATCGTCGTTTTAACTTAATCTCACCCGTGGATCCAGATAAGAGTACAACAAGTCAGCCAGCAAATTGGCAAAGATGACGCTGATTGCCAGCAGCAAAAAAGCTCCTTGCAACACCGGGTAATCTTGCCGCCCGACCGCCTCTACCACCGCCTGCCCCAACCCCGGCCAGGAAAAAACCGCTTCAATCTCAATGGCCCCTGCCACTGTAAACCCCAAATTGAGAGCCACAATGGTGACAGTGGGCAACATGGCGTTTCGCAAGGCGTGGTCGCGCAAAATCTGGAAGGTTGTCAGCCCTTTGGCTTTGGCTGTTAGAATGTAATCCTCGGAAAAAATCTCCAAAATAGCACTTCGCATAAACAAAGTGTATTGCCCGGCGTAGATGATGGTGTAGGTCAGGGTGGGTAGGAGGAGGTGCCTGCCAATGTCTTTCCACTCCTCCCACCAGTTGGCGTAATCTACCCCAATGGTACTTTTGCCCCCAATCGGCAGTTCCCATCGGCTGCTGCCCCAAAAGAGCAACATGATCCCAAACCAGAAGGTGGGTGCTGCCCAGGCCACCAGACTGACCACCAACGCCCCATAATCTATGGCGGTTTGGGATTTCCAGGCGGCCAGGATGCCTAAAACAACCCCTAACAGGATAGAGAGAATGGTGCCTGTTCCAATGAGCAACAAGGTATTCCACAGGTTTTCTTGCAAAATGTCTAAAACCGGCCGTTGGGTGTGAAAACTAATGCCCAAATCCCCTTGTAACAGGTTGCCTACGTACAAAACAAATTGGGTGGACAGGGGTTTGTCCAGGCCAAAACGGGCGCGGATGGCCTCGACATTTTCGGCAGTCAGGCGCGGGTCGCGCACGGCCCGCGCCGGGTCGCCGGGTAAAATGCGAAAGAGGAAAAAGTTGAGCACTACTACAAATACAACGGTGAAGAGTGCCCAACTAATTTTTTTTAATACATACGGGTTCATTTGACAGGTTGTAGTAATACCAGGGAGGTTTTATCTTCCAGGGCAATTTTGCCCTTGTCAATGATCCAGCCGGTAAAACGGTCGGTGCGGAAGGCTTGTACCGATTGGGCGTAGTAGGGAATGATGTAGGCGACATCGTCGTGGACGATTTTTTGCATCTCCCACACAATGTCTTTGCGGGCGGCGGTGTCGAGTTCGGTGGCTTGTTGGCTGTAGAGTTCATCAAAGGTAGGGTTGGAGTAACCTGTTTCGCTGTAGCCGGTGGAGATGGAGTCGGTGGTCATGGCACTGAGGGGGTCGTTGGGGTCTGGCCCCCAGCCCCACCCCCAGATGATGATGTCAAAGTCGAAGGCTGGGCAGCAAACGGTCGTTAATGCGTCAGGGTTAAGGGATTGGGGATCGGTTTGTACCCCAATTTGCCCCCAACTTTGGCCTAATAGTTCAGCGATTCGCGGGGCTTCAGGTACGTCGTCGGGCCATTGCAGGCGGAAGCGGAGGGGTTGTGAACCGTCGGGCATTTCACGAGTGCCATCGCCGTCGCTGTCCAGGTAACCAGCATCGTCTAATATCTGGTTGGCTTTTGCCAGGTCAAATTCATAATCTTGCAGGGTGTTGTTGTACCACAATCCTTGTCCGTCTGGGACGAGGGTTAAACCGGGGGTGCCCAATCCTAACAGGGCGACATCAATGATGTTTTGTTTGTCGGTGGCGTGGGCCAGGGCCAGGCGCACGTTGCGGTCGCGCAGGGCGGGGTGGCCGGTGCAGAGGCCGCCATCTTCGGCGGAGGGGCAGTTGGCGAGGTCAATTTGGTTAAAGAAGATGTCGCGCACGGAAGGGGAGAGGGGGGGGCCGGAGACAACCTGGATGTTTTCGGCGTTACGAAGGGTGGGAACGG
>CAZPEJ010000807.1:0-2479 GCA_964585465.1 uncultured Ardenticatenaceae bacterium | reverse complement strand
GCCGAGGCGGTGTTTTCGGGGTCTACCAGGGCAATGAGGCGTGTTAACCCCAAGTGTTGAAAAGCATGGTTTTTAACGGCCGTTCCTGCCTCGGTTGTATACCCTTTACCCCAGGTGGTTTTGGCAAAAACGTAGCTGAGTTTGTACTCTAAACGGCCGTTTACCCCTTTATCATAGATGCCACAATGCCCAACTACCTTACTTATCTCTTTTTCCACCACCGGTCACAAATTAAAGGTGAGTTGCCCAGGTTTGTCCACAGGTCAGCGAGGGATTTCCTCGACGGCCAGCGCACACGACCGCAACCGGTCGGTTTCAATCATGCGGATCATTTTTATGCCCACATAGATCAATCACCACTGCGCTGGCAACGATGAGGATGTCGTCTTCGCCATCGGCTATGTTGATGCCGTAGGTTTCGCGCAGAGAGAACCAGCGTTTGGAGACCTGGGCCACCATTCGGCCGTTTCTGGTGAAGGTGTATTCGTGGTCTAAAAAGTCACCCTGGGCTTCCAGGTCGTTGGGGCCAGGAACATCTACGGTGAATTTGGCACGGAACAGGGTGAACAGGTGTTTTTTGATGGTGGCGGCGTGTTCACCGTTGCGGTAAATCTCGTAGGCCGGGCCAAAGGAGAGCAGCCGTTGTTTGATGTAGGCCAGTTCGTTGCCAGCCATATCTTTAATTGCCAGTTGCTCCCCAATGGTAAACACCTTACCATCTACAAACAGGGCATTTCGGCCGTTTTCATCTTGAATATAAAAATCATGTCCAATACTAAACCACTTCTCACGCATCAAGTAACGCATAAATCCTCCGAGAATTAACCACAGATGACACGGATAAGACGGATTATCACAGATCATAAATCTGCGAAAATCCGTACCATCCGTGTTTATTCGTGGTTTATCGCTTCAATTTGTCTATTCCGTCAATCACATCCATCCCCAGGTGAAAACGCAGTCCAATACTAAACCACTTCTCACGCATCAAGTAACGCATAAATCCTCCGAGAATTAACCACAGATGACACGGATAAGACGGATTATCACAGATCATAAATCTGCGAAAATCCGTACCATCCGTGTTTATTCGTGGTTTATCGCTTCAATTTGTCTATTCCGTCAATCACATCCATCCCCAGGTGGAAACGAATGAAACGACGGCCGTTTTCCAGCAATGCCTGTCCATCTCCCAACGCCTGGGCCATTTTTAACACCCCAAAACTCATGGTAGCGGCGGGTTTGCCTGCTTCGTCGGGAATTGGAACATCTTGCACTGGGTCGGCGGTGAACTGAATAAACAGGCCATTGCCACCGTCCCCTTTGTGTAGCTGACCGGTGGAGTGCAAAAAGCGGGGGCCGTACCCCAGCGTGGTTGCCAGTTTGTACTGGTCGCGCAGGCGGGTACGAAGGGTTTGCAGGGCGGTTTCCGTTTCGGCCGTTGGGTGAACATAGGCTTGCAGAGAAATGTAGTCCCCTGCTTTGGCCTGGGAGAGGAAGGTGTGCAGGGATTCGGCCGTTACCGGTGCAGAGACCCCTTGCGGCAATTCGCCTTTTTCCATGTAGGCAGCCACCACCTGGCGGGCTAAAATTTTGGCAGCTTCCACGTTGGGTTGGTCAAAGGGCTGAATATCCAGGATGTGACCGGAAACGGCCGTTGCCATCTCCCACAACATAAATTGCCCGCCCACATCATACACATCTTGCAAGGTGCAGGTGAGAACCGGATGCCCGGCCGCCGCCAGCGCAGAAACGGCCGAATCCAACCCGTCATCTCCAGCCAACTTCAAATGTACAAACAGGCGGTCATCCCCATACACTTCAGGCGCGCCCACTGCCTCGCCCACCACCGGCACAATCCCTTTGCCCTCTTTGCCCGTGCTTTCGGCAATCAGTTGTTCTGCCCAATCACCAAAGCTGGTGAGGGCTGGCGAGGTGAGAAAGGTCACTTTGTCGCGCCCGGCCAGGGCTAACGCACCCAAAATTGCCCCAGCCTGTTCCCCGGCAGCATGGTCGGCGGCGGCAGCCTGAGCGCGCCCCAGCAGGGTGGCCAGGTCTACGCCCACCAGGACGGCTGGCACCAGGCCAAAAAAGGAGAGGGCGGAGTATCGGCCACCGATGTTGGGATCATTGAGAAAGGTTTCGCGGAACTGGTATGCCTGTGCCAGCTTTTGCAGGGAGCTACCAGGGTCGGTGATGGCCACAAAATGACGGCCGATTTTGCTTCCCACAATTTCGGCCGTTTGGTTGTAGAACTGTTTGAAGGCAGATAACGTTTCCACCGTGCCACCAGACTTGGTTGCTACAATGAACAGGGTTTTGCTCAGGTCTACGCTGTCTGCCAGGGCGCGAATGGCATCGGCATCGGTGGTGTCTACAATGGCTAACCGCAGGCCAGTGCCGCCAAAGGTTTTGTAGAACAGTTCGGGGGCCAGGCTGGAGCCGCCCATGCCCAGCAGCAGCACATCGGTGAAACCAT
>CAZPEJ010000806.1:0-2479 GCA_964585465.1 uncultured Ardenticatenaceae bacterium | reverse complement strand
CCGCAAAAAGTTGGGATCAACGGCCGTTCCCGTCACCACCACCGTGCCAGACACCGTTGTCCCAGAGGCAGGGGCCGTAATACTGCTTTGCGCTGTTTGCGCCGCCGCCCCAGAAACCAGCACACCCCAGACAACCAGCCCCATAACCAGGCATAACACACGGTTAAACACCCTAAGAGCCATTACCGCCCCATTCGTTAAAATTTGCCAGGCTATTGTTCGGATCACTGGCAGTTCACATCTTTTTCGTTTAAGATACGGTTCAATTTGCATGTGCAGAACAAAAAATAAGCACATTAGTCTAACACATATCGGCACACTCTGACCAGTGCCGCCAAAATGGAGTTCTGTTATGAAACGCACCTTGTCTGTTTTGAGTCTGGTTTTCGCCATCTTATTACTCCTGGTTGCTTGCGGCCCGGCGGGAACCAACCTGGATAGTGCTGCGGAAAACCCGGCCAGCAATCTACCACCCCTAAGCAGCGAAGGAGAAACCAACGAGTCTCCTCTCCTCAGCACCCCCAACCCAACAGAAGCACAACCCATCGAAAATCTACAAACTGATGCCAAAGGTATTCCGGTTGGGTACACCGAAGATGGGCATCCCTTTCGTGGCAACCCCAACGCCAGCGTGGTCATGTTGGAGTTTTCCGATTTTCAATGCCCTTTCTGTGCCCGTTTCCACACCGAAACCATGCCTACTTTAGATAATAACCAGATTGCCAACGGAGAAGTATTACTGATTTACTACGACTTCCCCTTGAATAATCTACATCCTCAGGCTGCTGCCGCCTCAAACGCGGCCCGGTGTGCGGGTGAACAGAACGTCGCCTCCTTTTGGGCCATGCACGATGTGTTGTATGCCAACCAGGCAGCCTGGAGCGTTCCCAACTCCAATGCCGTTTTCAGCCAGTTTGGGCGCAACCTGGGATTAGAAATGGAGCAGTTTGATAACTGTCTCGCCAGTAATAAGTATGCTGCCGAGATTGAAGCAGACCTGGCAATCGGCACTGAGCGCGGGGTAGACAGCACCCCTACCTTTTTTTTGAACGACCAACCCCTTTTGGGGGCACAACCCCTGGCAGCGTTTAACCAAGCAATAACGGCCGTTCAAAACGGCCAACCCATTGTCAGCAACCAGCCTGCCACCCAACCCACCGCAGACCCGGCCCTTCGCATTACCCCGGCCGCCATCTCCACCGACGCAGTCGCCGCCACCCTGGGCAACCCCGCAGCCCCGGTCACAATTGTCGAGTACACCGATTACCAATGCCCCTTCTGCCTGCGCCACTCCACCCAAACCCTGCCCCAAATGATCCAAAACATGATTGAAACCGGGCTGGTTTATTATGTGCTAAAAGATTTCCCCCTAGAAAGCATCCACCCCGAAGCCCGTATCGCTGCCGTCGCCGTGCGCTGTGCCGGGGAGCAAGAAGCGTATTGGCAAATGCACGATGCCGTTTTTAACACCCAGGAGCAGTGGGGCAACAAAGGAAATACCGCCGCCAAACAAACATTTGTTGGGCTGGCAGATGAGTTACAGCTAGACACCACAGCTTATGCCACCTGCCTGGACAGCGGCAAATTTGAAGCCGCTATCACCGCCAGCCTGACCGAAGGGGGCAACCTGGGAATCAACGGCACACCCCACTTTTATATCAACGGGTTTCCCGTCAGTGGCGCACAGCCGTATGAACTATTTGATTACGCCGTGAACCTGGCACAAGAAGGTACGTTGGCGGATGCTTACACTTATCAGCCAGAAGCCACAGCCACACCCGTTGGCCCGGCAACAGTGCAAACAGCTGATGCTTACAGTGTGGGAGCGGCCGATGCACCAGTCACCATTGTGGAGTTTACCGATTTTCAATGCCCCTACTGTTACCGCCACTTTCAACAAACCTTCCCCCAACTGATGGAGGAGTACATCAACACAGGGCAGGTGCGGTATGTGTTTAAGGATTTCCCGCTGACCAGCATTCACCCACAGGCGTTTCTGGCCTCAGAAGCGGCGCGGTGTGCCGGGGAACAGGGGGCGTATCTGGAGATGCACAGCCAACTGTTTACTGCCCAGCAAGAGTGGAACGGCCGTAATGATGCCGACGCACTTTTTGTGGGATATGCCGGGGCGCTGAGTCTCGATGTAGAACAATTTTCCAACTGTCTCAGCAGCCATAAATATGAAGATGCCGTACAGGCAGACATTAACGAAGGGTTTAGCCTGGGGATTAGCGGCACACCAGCCTTTTTCCTCAACGGCTACTCTCTCTTTGGCGCACAACCGTATAACATTTTTCAGCAAGCGATCACACAGTTATTAGCTCAATAACAGGATCATGCTGGTTGACTGATAGATTTAATCATTGAATGGTTACGGCAGCGGATGAAAAGCGGATAAGCGGATAATGCTCGACGACCCATCCGTTTATCCGTTTCTATCCGTTGCTTGCAGCGGATGAAAAGCGGATAAGCGGATAAT
>CAZPEJ010000805.1:0-2488 GCA_964585465.1 uncultured Ardenticatenaceae bacterium | reverse complement strand
CGGGATACAGCTCTACAAACTCCTGACTATCCACAGGTGTATCCCACACCAGCCGCAACACCGTCACCAACTGTTCGGCCGTTTCGTTCCAATACACCACATACCGATCCCCACCCCAGCCGGTCGCAACCTCATCTACCGCACTCTCGCTCAACTGTTGGGTCAGATATTCACGCAAGAAAAACTCACCAAAAATGTCCTCATCCAACAGCCGCCACCCCACCCCCAACGTATTAGTCAAAGGAGGCAATGTTACCAACTGGGGCACATCTCCGGCAAAATACCGTTCTGGGTGCAAAATTTGCTCTGTGGAGACGGGTAAATCCTGCCACACCTGGTCAATCAGGTCAAAATTTCCGCCCGACTGGGAATAAAGCGCGTAAACAAATTCAAATCCAGCATTGTACGGAAAGGCCAGGTTGTTTAAGATAATGGGTGGCAACTCATCCAGACTACTATCGGCCGATTCTGAAAGAGTGGCAACAATTTCCTCCTGGGCCGCCTCATCAAAATACCCTTGTGTCAGGTAAAGAAACTGCACCAACTCCGCCTCTCCCTCGGCCAATGCCCGCAGCGCGGCGGCGGCTTCCGAATCTAGCGTTTCATTGCTAATTAACTCCAACTGGTAATACTGGTCTTGCAAGGCGTGGGTAAACTCATGGGCATGAGTCCACTGCTCCGACGCATCCAGTTCACCATCGTCGCTAACAATCACAAATTCGGCCGTTTCTGGGTCATAAAACCCCAAAATCTGCTCACTATACAGGCTAACAAACGCCTGATACAAATCAAAGTCGCGGGACATAAAATCGAAAGCACTTAATACCAGGGCATCTTCCCGCGACTCTTCCGGGTTGCTATCCTCGGCAAAATCTGCTTCTATCCGCTCACTCAACGCTTCCCGACTTAGCAGCGTGGGCACAATGGGTTCCAAAGGTTCCAGGCCACGAATTTCCACCACATTGGCCTCTATCTCGGCGCGGAGGGCGGCATTGCTGGCTTCTATGTCTATTACCTGGATGTCTAGCTGCACGGGTTCTGTTGCAAAACCACTGACATTAACGGCCGTTGCGCTAACCGTATAACTCCCCTCTTGCACCGGAGTCCAGGTATAGGGCAGGGTCAACAACTTTTGCCCGCCCTGTTCCAGGCTGGTTACCACTTCCCCATCAATCGAAAGAAAAACGGCCGATACCTCCACCGCATCCACCGCCACCACCAACAACTCCACCGGCTCGTTCGGCGACACAATGAGGCCATCCGTCGGGGTCACAATTTGCACCTGGAGCGACGTTTCTAACTGCTGCTGCACATCCAGTTGCACCTGGGCCATGGCATCCCGCGACTCCTGCAATTGGGTGTTCAAACCGGCCGTTTCCGTTTCCAACATCTCAATCTGCTGCTGACTATCCACCAGTTGCCCTTCCAGCAAGAAGTTGTTAGCCTCGGCCGTGGCAACTGCGGCTTCTGTGGCCTGGCGAGTAGATTCCGCCGCCAGCAGAGAGGTTTGTGTCTGGTTAAGGGTTAACTGCAAATCGGCCGTTTCCGTAGCTGCCGCCGCTATTCGCTCTTCCAACGTTTGCCGCCCCTGATACAAAAACACAAACGCGGCCACCATGACCAGAACAACCATGAGTAAAGTCAAAGAAATTGCCGTTAGAGCCGTTGTTTTCATACAATAGATGCTACATGAGGAAAGAACACAGGTCAAGCAGTTACCCAAAGGGGAAAATTCATGAAACTTTCAAAAAACATCTTGCTTTTTATCGGCTTACTCAGTCTGGTCGCCCTGGCTTGTAACGCAGGCACAGGGGGCATCACCCCACCAGCCGTCACCATTCCGGCGGACATCAGCCAACAAGCCGCCCAGGCCGCTACCCAGGCCGCCCAACTGGCTGCCACAGCCGCCGCCGGGCTATCACAGGGAAATGACGTAATTGCAACCAGCCAGGCATTAGCCGCAACCGTCGCAGCTCAAGGGGGAGATGTGGTAGCAACGGCTCAGGCTTTAGCAACGGCCGTTCCCATCACTGGCGACACCCTACAAACCCTCAAAGACCGCTTTGCCACTGTGCAACTAGATGGCAACGGCAACGCCACCATTACCATCACAGACGACGAACTAACCCAGGCTATCGTGGCTGCCCAGGCCGAAGCGGCTCAAAACGGGCAACCCATTACCCTGCAAAACATCCAGGCCACATTTACCAGTGGGAACATCATCCTGGCAGGGGACGTCACCCAACCCGTGCAAGCCCGCCTCACCGTCACCTTCCGTCCCTATGTACAAAACAACGTGCTGCAATTCGAGGTCATTGCCGCCCAACTGGGGCAAATCAACGTTCCCCCCTCCTTACTCGACTCCGCCGAGGTAACACTCAACAACGCCCTAAACCAATCCTTTGCCCAACTACCCGCCGGAGTAGTATTGCAGGAAGTCTCCGTTGGCGAAGGGCTGATGACCGTAACCGTGAGGCAAGGATAGGAA
>CAZPEJ010000804.1:0-2489 GCA_964585465.1 uncultured Ardenticatenaceae bacterium | reverse complement strand
GGGGGCAAGCAGGAAAGTAAGGGTGAGGAGGGAGAGAAGAAGCGTGAAACGTGAGACGTGAAGCATGAGATGGGATTTAACCACGAATGGCACGGATGGAACGGATGAACACGGATTCTTTATAACTCGAAACTCAAAACTCGAAACTCAAAACCATCACGGCAAAAGGGGGTTTAGGGTGGTACTGAGTTCGCGGGGGGAGAGGGGGCCACTTAGTTTGGCGGCGATTCGGCCGTTTTGGTCTAAGACAAATGTCCAGGGTTCTGTTTCTAACCCCCATTCTTGCATCTCCTTCACCCAGGTTAAGGTTTGGAAATCTTCGTAAACTTCTACATGGATAAAGTTAGCCGCTTCTCCCACCCCTGCCCGCACCTCTTCAACGCTATTCAGTACCGGTAAACACCAGGCCGATTGGCACAACCCTGGGGTGGCAAAAACGACCACTGTTGGCTGCCCGGAGGCCATCGCCTGAGCAATGGTCATCTGGTACAGGGCCGGGTTGGGGTTTTCGCCAGAACTTAGTTTGTTCAAATCGGGTTCGGTTGCCAGGGTGCGGTTTTGGCTGGGTGGAGCGGCCGTTCCTACGTCGGGAGATAAACTTTTGTCGTTGACCTGAATTGTAAATGGGGATTGCACCACCGAGCCATCTGCCAGGGTGATTTCGGCCGTTAGGCCCCAAAAACCAGCCTGGGGAATATCTGGGTATACCACCCAGTACGGCACTTCGTAGTCATCGTAGCGGGTCGGGATAATCGTTTGGGGGGAAACGGCCGTTTCTGTCGCCACTAGTTGAACGGTCAACTCAACCGCCTGTACCCCTTCAGCCGCTAACGGCCCATCGCGCAAAGCAAAAGCCACTCTCGGCTGCCCCACCGCAAAATCAGTACTAACCAGGATGATTTGAATGGGAGAGGAATTGGAAACGGCCGTTTCCGATTGCTGGCAGGAAATGATGGTCAGAACAAACGAAAAAAGAAGTAAAAAGCGTTTCATCATAAACTTTTACGGCCGTTCCCGCACCGCTTGTTGAACTTTATCTAGCCCCACCTGTTTGATAAGAAAGTGGGCAATGGCCGCTTTTTGCCCAGCTTCACTGGCTTCGGGGTCGGGTTTGGCGGCGTTTGTCACCCAATCAATAACGGCTGGTACATTACAAATCTCGTTTGCCAGGGCCACCAACTCTTGGGCCGTAAATTGGTCTACCATCTCTTTAACCAGCGTATCAGGAAAAGTAACGGCCGTTCCTGTACTCATGGGCACGTTCATGGCCTGGTTGAGCAACAAATCTACGTATGCTTTGCCCCCATTTTCCAAAATCATCAACGCAATACTTGTTTTAGCAAAATGTTCAGGAGCTTTGGGATCAATCAGCTTCTCCAACTCACCCAGTTTCAATTTTTCTTCTTCGGGGGAGAGGGTGGCGCGGGCAATGATGGTGTACCAGGCGATGTCATACAACTGACCCAGAGTGGGGTGGTATTCAATGAGACGGGTAACGGCCGTTCGCCGTTTATTCATCAACTCCAAATCAATCTGGGTACGGCACAGGTTTTGGAACTGGTCATACAGCCAGCCCAGGTTCAAACTAACCTCGTTGCTGCCGTTTCCTTCCCCACCAATCTGTTTTGCCAAAATAAACTTGGTGCGAATCAGGGCTTGAAATCCGATGCCCACCCCCAACACCCGTAACACCACATTGGTATCGGGCATCGTAATTTCCGCTATGATCATTGCCACAATGGCCGCCACCGCGTTCACCAGAATCAAAATTCGTGCCCATTGGGTGTGGAGGGCTTCGCGGGGATAGGTGGGAAAGGTGGCAGTAATTTCTGCCAGCCCCACAATCCCCCCTAACAAAGCCACAATGGTGTAGGGAGCCAAAAAACCAGAGAGATATTTGACTTGCGTTTGTAAAGCCAATAACCAGGGGGGTGAGTTGATGGTGGTTAGCGGAAAGATGAGGAACACAGCCAGAACCAGCAATAGTAAAGCCACCATGATCAGGCTGATTCGTGTGCCCCGGCTAATTTCTGGGTGATGAGTGTCAGAAGGTGTCAAGGTGTTTCCTTATCTAGTAGCCGCGAAATCGCCTTCGCGCCGTTCATCAATGACTTAACACTGTTATATTAACGGCCGTTTCCCAACAAAAAAGAGCGCGCCTCCCCGGTAATAGCTACCATTTGACCATCTGGGCTGTTACTATCGTTTCGCAGCAACACCATACCCACCCCAGAAAGGTTTTTCAACACATTTATGGTTTCCCCCGGCAACAGCCACGTTTCTGCCGACACTTGACTAGGACTCATAGCCCCCTGTTTTTCCAACGTCTGTAACACCTTTCGCTCCTGTTCCGACAATTCAAATCGAATCATGTTCTTTCTCTCCTTCGCTCTGGTTGACTAACAAATGTTATTTTCATTCGCTATAGGCAACGGATAGAAACGGATAAACGGATGGGTAGTCAAGTATGATCCGTTTATCCGCTTTTC
>CAZPEJ010000803.1:0-2492 GCA_964585465.1 uncultured Ardenticatenaceae bacterium | reverse complement strand
GGTGCGGGTTTTGGCGTGGTAGGGGCAAAAACCAGCCAAAGAGCGTCCCGAATTCCGCAAAGGGAGGTATTGGGAGACAATATACACAATATCTAGCCGATTTTTGATTTCCTGTGTGACGCTCATGTGCCCCTGTTCCCAATGAGATGCACGGGATTATACCCTATCTGTGGTGAATGTTCTAAATTGGCAGGTTTTTTTACGGGATTTGAACAGCGGGAGGAATGAAGTGTAAAAGGTAAAACGTAGTATGGGGTTGACGTTAATTTGTCAGGCTGCCAAGCAGAATAACCTCGCCGGTACGTTGAGGGCTGCCGCCCGATGGCTCTACGGAGACACCAACGGCATCGAAGGAGTTGATGGGTTGGGCAGAGTGAACCAACAATACACC
Source organism: uncultured Ardenticatenaceae bacterium (assembly GCA_964585465.1). Lineage (GTDB taxonomy): Bacteria > Chloroflexota > Anaerolineae > Promineifilales > Promineifilaceae > CAZPEJ01. The sequence goes on along the minus strand of CAZPEJ010000803.1, from coordinate 2,101 downwards.
CTGTCCCTGGGTATCTACGCGGAAGGTTTCGGCCGTTTCGTGTTCCGTGCCTCGAATGAGCAAAACCTGATACACCTGACCCTGTGGTAGTTCGGGCATCCCGCTTACAATGAGGATGGCAACATGGTTTTCTTGATCCACTACCAGTTGCCCCAATGCGTCGGGTTGTTCTTCGGTGCCAGGAAGGGAAACGGTGTGAATGTTGGGAGACTCTAACAAAGCCTGCACTTCTCTGGCCCCCGACAAACGGGCGTTGTCTTCTTTTAACAATCCATTAGCAGTTTGTAGCTGGGCATTTTCCGCCAGCAGGGTTTCTTTGTCGCGGGTTAAGGCAGCAATTTGGGTGTCTAAGCTTTCTTTTTCTTCCGTTAATGTCTCCAGGTTGGTTTGCAGGGAGCGATTTTCGGTGGTGACAGCCAGTAATTCGCGCTGTAATGTGGCAACCTGGCGTAGCAAAAATAAGGCCCAAAGGAAAATAAACAAGGCAACAGCGGTGGTGAACCCGGCAAAAAGTGGGGTAGCCATAAAACTGCGAAGTTGTTGCCGCCAGGACGGCCGTTTAATGGTTCCATTGGTAACAGGTCTAACCACCACAGCCCGACGGGCCGCAGCAGCTCGCTCTACCCGTGCCATGAGTTCTTGTTCCCGTTCGGAGGAGAGCGGTTGTGGAGAGGCGGCATAAGAGAGAGAAACGGCCGTTTTTATCATCTCGTCCAGCCGCAGTCGGGCAGACAGATTTTGCGCCACATACGCCTCTACTTCACGTCGTTCAGCCTCGGTTAAACCACCTAACGCATAAACGGCAAAAAGTTCCTCAATCTGCTCATTCATCTTAATCCTCAAATCCAAATGCCTGCAAACTACGGCGCAACTTATCTAAAGCCAGTTTGGCGCGGGTGTTAATGGTGCCAAAAGGGATTTTTTTCTCTTCAGCAATCTCGCGGCGGCTTTTACCATGAAAAAATATCCACTCGACTACTTCTCGCTGTTCGGAAGGCAAATCGGCCAAAGCCTGGTGAACTTGTTTTGTTTTCAGGGAACTCCAGGCTATTTCAGCTACATCATGTTCAGCCTGGAAAAAGACCGTTTCTTCCGGCAACCCTTCCCCACTGTTTGGTTCAAAAACTGGCAATTTTTGATGCTGTCGCAGCGCATCTATCGCCAGATTCCGTGTGATACCAAACATCCAATGTGCAAACTTGCCTCGTTGGGCATCAAAGGTGCCAGCATGTTGCCACACTCGCCAAAAGGTTTCCTGGGCAACTTCTTCTGCCAAATGGCGTTCTCCCACAATTTTATAGGACAAACCAGTGACAACGGCTGCATATCGCTCATAAAGCTGACGAAAAGCGGCCGTATTACCCACCAAAACATCGGACATGAGTTGTTCATCGCTTAACTCATGGATGGGCAGAACCCGTTCTGAACTAACTGCCTGAAAAAACATAAAACTCAGGTAACTATACAGCGTCGCTGGAAACATGCACTGTTTTCGACACCAATCTGCCCGAATGTTAGAGGGCGAAACATCACACGTCAAAATTGTTACGAAACATTTACTGTTGATACGGCCGTCTAGTCCGCATTTGATGATGTTTCTCTCATCTTTTTCTCATATTGTGGAAAAGATCATCAAAGTGTAACGGCACAATTAAAAAAGCACGGTTAATTCAAGGTTTTCAGCTTCGCCTAACAACCCTGTTTGACTTTTGCTGTTTCAACGGCTGGTGTTTTGAAGTCTATTAAACTTAACTCTAAAATTGTTAAGAGCCAGTTGTGAATCGGCCGTATTTTTCAGCTAATTCGTCTGAAACTTGCACAGTCATTTCAACCATCGTTTGCTCCTTCGATGCCATTATAACCTTCGGCCGTTTGTTGATACAATAACCTGATTCGTGTTTTAGAGGAGAAATTTATGTTGCGCCAAAAAACCCTTTTACCTTTTTTTATCACCTTCACCCTGGTTGTCTTGTTTTCAGCTTGCGGTTCCGCAGAAAACATAACCTCTGTCACCCCAACACCCAAACCACCTACCCAAACACCCCTGCCCACTGCCGAACCATCCGCCACCCCAACAACAACCGCCACCCCCACCGCCGCG
>CAZPEJ010000802.1:0-2497 GCA_964585465.1 uncultured Ardenticatenaceae bacterium | reverse complement strand
TGAAGCAATTCCACCAAATGAGCGTCCCGTTTTTTTATTTGATGAGTTTGATGTGTTAGGGCAAATGGCAGAAGAAGGATTACCTGACACAGCGGCTGCCAAAGCACTATTTTCTTTTTTACGTCGCCTGATAACAGAGGAGCCACGTCTGGCATTTGTGTTTGTTGTGGGCCGACGCCCTGAAGATTTGTCATTAGATTTTAATTCCATGTTTAAGGGGGCAGCAAATAGAGAGGTGTGGGTGCTGAATCGTCAGGCAGCCACTGCTTTGATTCGTCAAGGAGAAACTCATAACGTTTTACAGTTTGGTGAAGAAACTATTACTTATTTACTAAACCTGACAAATGGTCATCCTTATTTGTTGCAACTGCTGTGTCAGCTTTTATGGCAGAACGCTTTTCACCAAACGGCCGAGCGTCCTGTTCTTGTTACTTCATCAGATGTTGAAGCAATTATTCCTGAAGCCCTTTCCACAGGTGAAAATGCCCTGGTATGGTTATGGGATGGGTTATCCCCAGGGGAAAAAATTTATGCGGCAGCTCTAGCAGAATCAGCTACTACCTACCAGACGATTTCTGAAAACAAAGTTATTGATATTTTGACGACGTATGCCCCGCGTTTACGGGCATTAGAAGTGGAGAGGGCTCCACGCGAGCTGGTAAAACGGAAGGTATTGGAAGAAGCGGGTGAACGAGAATACCGTTTTGCCGTTGAACTTTTTCGGCGATGGGTTAGAGAAAATCGGCCGTTACAACAAGTAAAAGATGAGTTAGATCAGGTAGATGAACGGGCTGAACGCACCTTTCAAAATGGGTATGATGCTTTCAAAAAGCGGGAGTGGGATAATGCTATTGACGAGTTTGAACGAGCATTAAAGCGCAACTCTCGCCACTTTCGTGCCCGACTATACCTGGGAGAAAGTTTGTTAGAGTTTGGGCAGGTAGATCGGGCTATTGCTGAGTTAAAGGAAGCGTATGAATTAGATAAAGAGGAAGCCCGTCTGTCGTTAGTACGTGCTCTTTTGCGAAAGGCGGAACAAACCCGACACGACGAAGATCAAACACTGTCATTATACGACGAAATTTTGAAGATTTCTAAACATGAAAGGGCTGCTCATGCCGGGCAAGCAGCGATTTATGAGAGGCAGGGAGATCGGGCTGTTGCTAATGAGGAATTTGATGTTGCTATTGAGTGTTATCAAAAAGCTGGATTACCAGAAAAAATAGAACAAACTTTGTTGCTAAGAAAGCGGGCAATGTTAAAAGATGATTCTCGGACAGCGACTCGCCACGAAGAAAAACAAGAGTGGGAGGAAGCAACTACCATTTACCGCCGTCTTTATGAAGCAGATCCAGAAAACCCCCAATGGGTAGAAGGATTAGAAAGAGCAGAGGAAGAACTTTGGTTGGCAAAACAGTATGCAGAAGCCACCGGTTATATGCAACAGCACCATTGGGATAAAGCGCAACAAATCTGGCTGGCCCTGTTGCAAAAACGGATTGGATATCAAGATAGTGTAGAGAAATTTGTTTTAACAACAAGGCGTGGAGAATCACCTGTTAACCCTTATCAACAGTGGGTTAGAGGAAGTTTTATTTTCTTAGGTTTTGCTGTTTTGGCTGTTATAGCAATGTGGTTTTCGACACAAAACCGTATTGAAACATCGGTTGTTATGACAGTTACTCAAATGGCACAGGCAACTATTGTAGCTCGGGATCAGACCTATTTATCACCAGCTATTGATGCGAATTCGTGTAACCCCGTTATACAAATAGGGTGGACAAGGTCAAAAGACGATATTCAAATGGTTGGTGTATGTGGAGGTGTTTTTTTTATGGGGAGTAATGAAAATGATGAAGATGCTGGCAATGATGAACCTTACCAAGAAGTTACGCTGGAGAATAACTTTTGGATTGATAAGACTGAAGTCTCCAATGCCCAGTACAATTTGTGCGTGGAGGCTCTAGTGTGTGAATCATCATTTTACGCTAATGATGACAAATTTAATGGAGATAATTACCCGGTTGTTGGGGTTTCGTGGTATGACGCTAACAACTACTGTTTATGGATAGGTGGAGAGTTACCAGATGAAAGAGAGTGGGAGTATGCTGCACGAGGGCCAAATTCCACCAGGTATCCCTGGGGAAACCAGGCACCTGATGATACCTTATTGAACTTTAATAGTGTCTTAGGCAGTACATCTCCAGTCGGAAGTTACTCCAACGGACAAAGTTGGGTAGGTGCCTTAGATATGGCTGGAAATGTTTGGGAGTGGGTAGAGGATTGGTATGATCCAGATGAGATGACGAAAAAAGTATTTCGGGGTGGAGGGTGGAGTAGTATTCAGAGCGATGTGAGGACGGCCAGCCGTGGCTCCGGGGATCCAAATCTTCACTATGATAAAGTAGGGTTTCGGTGTATTATGGTCCCTGAGTCTTGAGTGTCTAATTCTGAGATTGTTGAAGAATATCATGTTCTTATATTTTGGTGCAATCAC
>CAZPEJ010000801.1:0-2505 GCA_964585465.1 uncultured Ardenticatenaceae bacterium | reverse complement strand
GAACGGCCGTCTACCCGTTTCCCATCTGCCAGTTCAGGGGCTATATAGGCCAGGTTTTCTGCCAGGGGTTGCCCCTCTGGTAAACTGGTGAGCAGGAAATCTGTGAGCATCACCCGCCAGGGGCTTTCCCCCACATCAGCTTTTAGCAGCAAGTTGTTGGGGTGAATGTTGCCATGTACAAACCCCTGTCGGTGGGCATCTGCCAGCACAGCCGCCGCCTGCCCAACCAGGTTCACCCCCAGGTTCAGGTTCATCGAGGCGCGGCTCAGTTGCCCCACTGTTTCCCCCTGCACCCAATCGGCAATTATATAAAACTGGTCGTTTTGTTCCATCAGTTGGTGAAAACGGGCAATAAATTTGTGCCGTAGTCGCCCCAAATTATTGGCCGCTTCCTGTAGTCGTTGATGGAACTGATGGTTTTTTGCCAGGGCGGGATGTATCTGTTTCAGAGAGACGGGTCGCCCATCTTGGGTATCCATTGCCTGATACACGGTGCCAATTGCACCTGAACCAACCAATGTTTCAATTTGATATTGACCAACTTGTGTTCCGAGGAGTTTTTCCATTGGGTTTATCCGGTAAGGGTTTTGTGATCAAGTTTGTCCTGCTTTTTCGCAAGTGTGACCGCCTGGTAAATTGGCAAAGTCGGGGCTATAAGCGGCCGTATTGGTGAGTGCCCATTTATCTAACCACCAGGCATTGATTCGCACGTTGTACCGATTGCGGAAGGAGGCGTTTAACACCACAGTGCTATCGGCCGATACGACAAAATCGAGATAGACCGTGCCTTGTTGCCCTGGAACGGCCGTTTGCCAATCTTTTCGGTCATACAACACATTTGACCCCTCCGCACACAGGTACACTTCAGCCGCCAGGGGTTTATCGGTAAAAACCCGGCTACCATCGGGTAAAAAATCAGTCACCACCTCAGCAAAAAAGCTCACTTCAAAACGATAGGCCCCCGGCGCCAACAACGGCAGAATGGTGTACAAGGTAAAATAAATAGGGGCCGTATCCTTCGTGACTCGCAACGATTGGTTACTATCCCACACCAACAGTTCCCGATCCGCTTCTGACAACTCCTCTTTTTTGGCCGGGATGCTGGCCGGGCGAACAAACGTGTCCCCTTCATGCGGGTCTAACGTGTTGGGCACATTATCTGCCAGCGTTAGAAACCATCCCGCAGGCACCAGAACATCATGGTAAGCCGCATCCCACTGGGTAAAGTTCCCCTCAAAAGAGTAGTTGGGCAGAATGTTGGGGGCTGGTGCCAGGGTGGGTGTTGGGATAGGGGTGGGTGTGGCGGTGGCGGTGGGGGCCAGTGCCGAGTTGGGATCAATCAGGTCACTTTCTCCGTCCCGGTCGGTGTCGTCGGTTGCTGGATTGGTGCATTGCCCCTGGGCTGGCCCATTGGCGTTCGGATTACAATTCACCTCATCCCCATCTAACAACCCATCATCGTCATGGTCTTGTTTTTTGGGATCTGTGCCATATCGGTCAACCTCATCACCATCCGGTAGCCCATCTCCATCGGTATCAGCTTTTTGTGGGTCGGTGTCTAACTCAACTTCTTCGGCGTTGGTCAATCCATCCCCATCCTCATCGGCTGCGTCGGCGGCTAGCGTGGCCTGGAACTGGGCGGTGGTCACAGCGGCGGCCGTTTCGGTGGCAATGGCTTGGGCGGTGGCGGTGGCGGCTGTCCTGATATTTTTTAACCCATTCAAAATAAAATACCCGCTCACGGCAGGGATGGCTACCCCCAAAATTGCCAGCCAGGTGAATAACCATCGGGCAATCCGCGGGGTAATTTCCAACTGCACATTTTGGGACTGCGAACCACCACTGGCTGCACCCACCTGGAACTCTACTGGCACGTTCCGTTCTACCCCGCGCCAGGGGCGATCCGCTGCTTCCACTTTGTAACGCACATCTCCTTCTTCGCCAGAAGGGATGGTAATACGCTGTGTTACCTTGTCAAAGGAGGCGGCTGCGCTGTTATCTTTGGTTGTGACGGTAAATTGTTCCTCTGTATTGCTCTCGTTGCGGATTCGCACGCGGAAAAAACCGTGATTTAAGGTGGCTTTGGGGTCTGTTTCTATCGAGTAGCGGTGGAAGGGCTGCACCACAATGTTGCCAAACGCGTTCCCTTCCAGGCGGGGTTCGGCCCGCGACCGCACTACCAGCCGATAGGGATAAGTTTTGGCTGTGCTGGTGCTGCGGTTGGGGGGGTGAATGACAAAAGAAAAGGATTTCTGGTTTTGTCCCGGCTCTTTAATGGACATCAACTGAATGGTTTCATCAGAAACAGTTACCCACTCGGCGGGTAATCCCTCGATTCGCACCGAAAAGTGATCCACAATGACGGATTCGTTGATGACAATGACCTGCACAGAGGCCTGGCTGCCTGGGGCGACGCTGAGGGTCATGGGGGCCAGGGTGATGCTGCCCAGGTTCATGCCCCCATCGGCCGTTTCTTGGGGCAGTGGTTCTGGTTCTGGAACTGGG
>CAZPEJ010000800.1:0-2509 GCA_964585465.1 uncultured Ardenticatenaceae bacterium | reverse complement strand
AAACCAAGTTCTGGGGTCAGAACCAGTTGCCGTTTACCTCCTGCCTTCATGTTCAGGGTGCCTTCATTCCAGCCAGGGAACACCTGTTCAGAGCCAAGCACAAAATCAATGGGGACACCGGAGGTAACAGAATCATCAATAAATTGGGCACCCTCTTGTAACCAAAGGGCGTAATTCATCACCACAATATCCCCATTTTGTGGCGAGTCACCGCTACCTTCAATCAAATCGTAATACTTCAAACCGGATTCGGTGGTAGTAAAATCTGCTTCAGCTACCTGGGCAGGTGCCGGATCATTAGAAACGGGAGCAACCGCTTCACTCGTTGCCACTGGTGTGGGCACAGCGGTTGGAGTGGCTGTGGCGGTGGGCACGGCCGGGCCACACGCAGCCATCAAAACGGCCGATGTCACCACCAGCCAGAATACAAATAATCGTTTGTTCACTGAATCTCCTTATACTCTTGTGTTTGCGGGATATTGGGACAAACCCAAACGGAGAATTGTATCACAAGGAACGGCCGATTATGAACACGATTAACGGACAAAGAGGTAAATTTTGCCTTCGATAAACAAAATCAACTGGCTGTCGCTCACGGCCACCGTGATAAGCGAAGGGGTAGTCAGATCAAAGAGGAAACTGCTTTCTTGCGCCATCGTCTCCTCACCACACGCCATCAGGGTGGTGCTGGTGGCCGTGATTTGCAGGGTATCTCCTGTGAGGGTGTAACTGCCGCCATAAAGGTTGCAACCCGCCGACCCACTCACCTGATCCGCCCTAAATTGAATGGTAATCTGGCTACCGGCTACTGGAGATTTGAAGGAGCCATCCACATTAAAACTGCTCAATTTCCACACCGTGTCGGCAAATGGAGAGGTGGAAAGCGGCGGCATCAGGGTGAAGTGCAAAACACCCGCCGGATGAATTAAACGGAGGCTGCTCTTTTCCCAAACATAGCTAGTCACATTGGTGAGGGCAGCGATGTACGTTGCTTCTTGCTCAATCAAACCCGTCTGCAAACAGTCGGCAGCCGTGATGTCAACTCCTTGAATCTGAATGTTTGCCCCGTCCAAAGTGAACGAACCACCGTACCGGTTACAGCTGCCCAACCCGGTTATTTGTCCGTTGGCAAATACGGCCGTTACCACCCCCGACGGCGAATAAGATACAGTGCCGGTCTCAATCAAACTCAATTGCCAGATAGTGCCATCCAACGGAGTAGCGGCCGGGGCAGGTCGTGGCGCAAAACGAAGTTCACCACCCGCATACACAATCACTAAATTGTCACCAGCCATATAAATACTTTTCACTTGATTCAGAGCCTCTACAAAAGCTGTCTCTTGTGGCTGCACAGTCGCCGAACAAGCCATGCGAGTCATTTGCACTGCTTCCAGAGCAAGGGTTTCTGCCGATAAGGTGTAACGGGTGAAATAATTGTTGCAACCCGTTGTGCCGTGCAGTTCATTACCGTTGTCAAATTCGGCCGTTGCTTCAGCCACCGGAAGCAGTTGGTTTTCTGCTGGCCCATAACTGACCAATACCCATCTGCCATTTAAGGCAGCCAGGGTGACAGGGGAAACATTCGTGGGGGTGGGGCGGGCGGTGTCCACCGCAGGGGTCTCGGCAACAAGAGGGGTTTGGGTAGCAATATCAGCAGGCATAGATGTTTCCGTCATCAGAGGGGAATCCACAGTTGGGGGAATTTCCGTCTGGGCGATTTGGGTGGTGGGAGTGCAGGCAGAAAGCAGAAAAACGGCCGTTACAGCCAGCCATAATATACGCAATATCATCTTTACCTCCGGTTCTCTATTTCCCTATTTAGCTCATCCAATAAGTTTTCTAGCTCTTTCTTTGTTACATCGGTATCGTTTTTTGAGTTTCTCGATACTCAGCTTAAAGGGGGTTGCCAGTACAACTTTATAACTCATGTAACTCTTGTTCCCAATCTGTAGAGGGGCTTTCTTGTATTACCTTCACAAGCAAGTTTTGCAAAACGGCCGAAGCCGCTAAAACTGCATCTTCTGGTTCTTCGTCACGGTTGAGCAAGTTATCCAGAATGATCTCAATCTGAGCAAAAGAGATCATATCCACCAACACCGCTTTGGCTTCGTTACCTTCATAAACAACAGGAAATCTATCTCGATTCCAAAAAGGAGCAGCGATCATCTTTCTCTCCTAGTAATATTCATTCCATCCGCGTGACCCGCGTGTTATTCGGCCGTTCTCCGACAGGCTGCTAGATGTTTTAACCTCCAGTCGTCTGTGCGGGTTGGCAGTGAAAACAACGTATATCTTCCAAGAGGCTGTATCGTTACGCTAATGGTTTGTATTTTAAGGCCATCTACGTATTACGCAATTTGATTTTCTTCTATCAAACTTCGTACCTGCTCACCCGGCACTTTTTGTTAATTAACCGCTCAGAAACACGAACCCCTTAACCCAATGTGGAAATAAAATTCTGTGTCACAATTAAAGTGCCACTGGTGGTGTACACTACCCCCACCCCAAC
>CAZPEJ010000799.1:0-2516 GCA_964585465.1 uncultured Ardenticatenaceae bacterium | reverse complement strand
CGTTATTATCGGCCGAAATCAAAACACCCTAGAAGAAATTGACGCCACCTATGTGCGCGATCACGGCATACAGGTGGTGCGGCGGTTGTCGGGGGGCGGGGCAGTGTATCACGACCTGGGGAACTTAAATTTTAGTTTCATCACCAACGGCAAGGGGGATTTACACAACTTTGCCAAGTTTACCGGGCCAGTGGTGGCGGTGTTGCAGCAGTTAGGGGTGAATGCGGAGTTGCGCGGCAAAAGTGATATTTTTTCAGATGGTAAAAAAATCTCCGGCAATGCCCAATACGCCACCACTGACCGCATGTTTAGTCATGGCACGCTTCTGTTTGACACCACCATTTTGCATATGTTACAGGCATTAAACCCGCGTCAGGCCACCATTGAATCAAAGGCGGTGCAATCGGTACGTAACTTTGTTGCCAATGTGCGGGAGTTGCTGGCGCAGGATGTCACGATTGAGGGGTTAAAGAAGCAGTTGTTGACGGGTATTTTTGGGGCGGAAATACCAACTTATGAACTGACCCCGGCCGATTGGGCACAAATTGAGCAGATCGCCAATACGCGGTATCGCACCTGGGAGTGGAATTACGGCCGTTCTCCTAAATTTAATGTACAAAAAAGCCGCGAATTCCCGGTGGGCAAGTTTGATGTACGATTGGATGTGGAAAACGGCCGAATCCAGGGCATCAAAATTTTTGGCAACTTCGCCAGCCTGGAAGATGTGACCCAACTGGAAGCCCAACTGGTGGGGGTGCGTTATGACCCAACACACCTGGCACAAATCTTAAACGAAATAGACCTGACCCCTTATATTGGTCTGTCTCAGCAAGAATTTCTCACATTGGTATATTAACATAATATCGGGTGAGGCAGAAAAAACCTCAACGGCTCTGCAATGGTAGGCGAGAAATTGGAGTGGGAGATTTGAACCACAGATGGTACAAAGGTGACGGATTAACACGGATTTGGGATTTTTCTACCCGGCGTGAGAAACCTGATTTCCGAACAACAGCATGGCATAAACAAACAACACTCACAAACTTATGAAAAAGCCTACCCAACGCATCCTTTTAACTGGTTTCAAACCATTTGGTTCTTTAGATACAAACCCAACCGAACGGCTAATGAATACGCTGGCCGCAAACAATGGGTTAATCCCCCAGGTACAGCTACAGGCCACCGTGCTGGACACGGACTATCTGTTGTGTGAACAGCAGTTTGCCCAGGCAGTGGCAGCGTTTGACCCCGATGTGGTGTTGTCGTTTGGGGTGAATTACCGCACCGATGCCATTTGCCTGGAACGGGTGGCGCGAAATCTGGATAGTGCCGGTGCCGCAGATACAAACGGCCGTATTCGCCAACAACTCCCCATCGTGCCAGATGGCCCAGAGACGCTGGCCCCCACCTTGCCCCTGACCGCTCTGCACACGGCTCTGGAAGAAGCTGGAATCCCTGTAATCTTTTCCGACGATGCAGGCGGGTATGTGTGTAACCACTTGTTTTATTACGGCCGTTTCCTCTTACAACAACACTCTCCCCAAGCAATCATGGGATTTATCCATGTGCCACCCCTGCCAGAGCAGGTCGAAACGGCCGATAGAACCGGTATGCCATTGGAAACATTGGTGAAGATGGTGCAGGTGTGTGTGGCGGTGATCAACCAGGGGTAAATCCACCCTATCAAAAATTGAAAAATGCTTGACGCTCTTTCACGACGGGAGTAGCATTCCATCATACCTGTATGATGTGGTCGGGGTCCCCGACCCACCACCCCGCACTCACTGTGAATATACCCAATCCCACGCAGAAATACCCTGATTCTGTGGAGGAAACGGCCGTTTTACTGGCTGCTCACCACTATATTGCCGATATTGGCTTGAGTACCAGCTTGTTTCTGTCCCTGAAAATGGGCAAGGCTATCTTTTTGGAAGGTGAACCTGGTGTGGGCAAAACGGAAATTGCCAAAGTCCTCAGCCGCGCCTTCGAGACTCCCCTCATTCGCCTGCAATGTTACGAAGGGCTGGACATCGCTCAGGCGGTGTATGAGTGGAACTACCCCCGTCAACTGTTAGAAATTCAAACCCGCCACACCAACGGGGCCGTACCGGATGACATTTTTAGCGAAAAGTTTTTGCTAAAACGGCCGCTTTTGCAAGCCATCGCCCACAGCCACGACCGCCCCCCGGTGTTGCTCATTGACGAACTCGACCGCGCCGACGAAGAGTTTGAAAGTTTCCTGTTAGAACTGCTCTCCGACTTCCAGATCACCATCCCCGAAATTGGCACCCTGCGCGCCGACCACAAACCCATCGTCATCATCACCTCCAACCGCACCCGCGAAATACACGATGCCCTGAAACGGCGGTGTGTTTACCAGTGGATTGATTACCCCAGCCGCGAAAAAGAGCTAGAAATCGTGCGCCTGAAGGTGCCGGGCATCTCGGAAACGTTGCGCCAACAGGTGGTAGGTTTTATTCAGCAAGTGCGCCAACAGGAGTTATACAAACTCCCTG
>CAZPEJ010000798.1:0-2522 GCA_964585465.1 uncultured Ardenticatenaceae bacterium | reverse complement strand
TGAAAAACCTTGAAATCTGCACTAAAAACGTCGCATGTCTTTCAAAACATTGTATAGTTATCAAAATCAGTAACTGTTCAGCCTCTCTGGGATTTAACCGCAAAGAACACAAAGGTTTTCTCTTTTCTTTGCGCCCCTTGCGGTGAATCGTTATCAAAATCATACACAATCAGTCATACAAAACCCTTATGTCTACTCAACTACTCTCTCCGACTCGTCCCCTTGAACCACAAAAACGTGCTTTGGTGATTGGGGCCTCTTCTGGTATTGGGGCTGCCCTGGTGAAAGAATTGGTGCAGCAAGGTTATCTCGTTGCCGCGGTGGCACGGCGAGAGGCGTTGTTGCAGACATTGAGCCAATCGTTAAATACGAATGGCACCAGGGTATTGACTTATAGCCACAATGTGACGGATTATGCAGAAGTTCCTGGCCTGTTCCAAACCATCACCCAAGCGTTGGGTGGGCTGGAGTTGGTGGCGTATGTGGCTGGGGTGCAGCCTGCTGTGGGGTTGCAGGAGTACAATTTTGAGAAGGATTTGGCGATGGTGAAGGTGAATTTGTTGGGGGCGATGGCCTGGTTAAATGAAACGGCCGTTCGTTTTGAGCGGGCTGGTCAAGGGCATATCATTGGCATCGGCTCGGTGGCGGGCGACCGGGGGCGTATTGCCTTCCCCGGCTACCACACCAGCAAAGCTGGTTTGCACACTTATCTGGAGTCGCTGCGAAACCGCCTGACACGGCACGGTGTAACGGTGACAACCATCAAACCGGGGTTTGTGGACACTGTGCTGCTGGAAAACGCCCCTAAAACTTTCTGGGTCATCTCCCCAGAAAGTGCCGCGCAGCAAATTTACCGTGCAGCGATGGCGAAAAAACAGACGGTATACGTACCTGCCCGTTGGGGGTTGATGATGTTCATTATCCGGCACATTCCCTCCTTCATTTTTCGCCGACTGAGCATTTGACATGAAGGTAAGGTTTCTCGCGCAGAGGGGCAGAGACGCAGAGGGTTTTCCCGCATAGATTCAGGGTGTCATGATGATGCACTATCAAACAGATGTAAAAACATTTATGGAGGAGGAGGAAGAACGGCCGTATTTTTCGTTACCCTCTGACAAATTGGAGACAGTTGCCGGATGGGGTGGCTCGAACGGGGGCATGAGTTATGTGTACCGCCCCAATACGGTCGAGGGGGTTGCCCAGGTATTTGAGTTGGCACGGCAAAACGGCCGTTCGGTGGGTTTGCGTGGGGGTGGCAATAGTTACGGGGACGCAGCCATGAATGATGAAAATATCGTGTTGGATTTGCGCCGTATGAATCGAATCTTAACGTGGCAGCCGGAAAACGGCCGAATCCGCGTCGAACCCGGTGTCACACTGCAACAGTTGTGGGAATACACCCTGGAGGATGGCTGGTGGCCGCCCGTTTGCACCGGCACGATGAAAGTAACTATCGGCGGCATGGCAGCCATGAATGTACACGGTAAAAACGCCTGGAAGGTAGGGCATATTGGCGACCACATTTCCGAATTTGACCTGATGACCCCCTCCGGCGACATCCTCACCTGTAGCCGCGAACAAAACAGCGATCTGTTTTATGCCACCATCGGTGGGTTTGGCATGTTGGGCTGTTTTACCAGCCTCACCTTGCAACTTAAACGAATTTACTCTGGGCTGCTAAAAGTAGAAGGCACCACACGCCCCACCCTGGCCGAAACAATGGCCTACTTTGACGAACACCTACCCCATTCCGACTATCTGGTAGGCTGGCTAGATGCCTTTGCCAAAGGGGATTCCCTGGGGCGCAGCGAACTCCACAAAGCGAACTTGCTGCCACCCTCAGCCGACCCGGCCCCTGGGCAAACGCTGCGACTGGAGCGACAACGCCTGCCAGATGCTATTATGGGAATTTTGCCTAACTCAATTCTCTGGCGTTTCCAGAAGCCGTTTTGGAACAATGTGGGAATGCGGTTTGTCAACCTGGGCAAGTTTCGCGCCGCCTGGGCCAAAGGCACTCAACATTATTTACAACCCCACGCCTTGTTCCACTTTCTGTTAGATCATTTTGATTGGAAAAAGCCGTTTGGGGCCGGGGGGTTAATTCAATACCAGCCATTTATTCCCCAAAAAAACGCGTTGGATGCGTACACGGAGATGTTTAAGCTGTGCCATCGGCGGGGTTATCCTAACTATTTGTCGGTGTTGAAGCGGCATCGGCCCGACAACTTTTTGCTCTCTTATGCGATGGATGGGTATTCGATGGCTATGGATTTTCGTATTACGCGCCGGAATCGGGAGAAAATTGTGCAGTTGACGCAGGAGTTGGACGAGATTGTGAGGGAGGCAAACGGCCGTTTTTATTTTGCCAAAGATAGTACGGCCCGGCCGGAAATGGTGCAAACCTTCTGGTCGGCCGAAACCCTGAACCAGTTCCGCGCCCTCAAACAGCGCACGGACCCGGATAACATCCTGCAAACCAACCTGTGGCGGCGGCTTTTTAGGAACGCGGATTAAAGAACCGA
>CAZPEJ010000797.1:0-2526 GCA_964585465.1 uncultured Ardenticatenaceae bacterium | reverse complement strand
AGCCAATGCCCAACTATCGGTCGTGGTCAAACTGTAACCAGGGGGCGGGGAAAATTGAATCTGGTAGGTGTCGGGTGGAAGTTCAATAAAACAGTAAGGTTCGTTGAGGCCAGTGGAGATGTAGGTCGCCACCGCATTGCCGCCACGCAAGATGTTAAACACAGCCTCCGGCACATAACTTTCGCTGGCATCATGCCGTCCATCCCCATTGATGTCGTTAAAGGCAGCCACACAAATGCCATTGGGGCGCGGGGTAGGGGTGAAGCGGGGAACGGCCGTTTCCACCACCGCTTGAGTGGGTTCAACTGTCGGCAAAGGAATAGGTGTCGCCGAAGGTAAGGCCACCAAAATGGTATCCCCCAAATTGATAAAGGTGGGGTTGTTATTCAATTCCTGAATTTGCGCCAAAGCCTCTTCCGGGGTCAGCCCCAATGCGGGAGCATATTGGATGGCAATAAGCCACAACGTATCCCCCTCTTGAACCACATGCACAATCGAACCATCCGCGCCGGGTGTAACGGTTTCGGCTTGCCTGGGGGGGAGTGCCGCCACATCCATCACCGACAAACTACACCACACCACACCCCATAAAAACCAACCATATCTGAAAAAACTTACTCTGTGGGCCATGCTGAAAGAGAATAACGTACCTGTTTGGGGTCGTCAAGGCAGTTGTAACGTCAAAAGCTGCACCTGATCAGCCCCATCCGGCGTGGTCAGGCGTGGGCCATTGGGCTGGTAAAGGCCCGCCACCAGGGTGTAAGGGCCGGGGGCTGCTCCGGCTGGCAAGGTGAGGGTGTGACTGTCCAGGATGTATTCGCCAGTCAACCAGCCGGTGGTGGGGCGTTGCCAGGCGGCAGGCACCCCATCCGATTGGGCCACCAGGTTGCCATCGGCGGCCAGCAGGTGAACAAAAACGTGGTAATCCTGGTCAGTTTCCTGCGCCACCTGCCACACCAGGGTCACGGTAAACGGCTCTTGTGGGTGTAGAATGCCGTCATCAGCAGGCTGGCTCAGATTGGCCCCGTGCAGCCGGGCTATTTCGCCAAGCCGGGTATCGGCCGTTATTTGCACGGGTGGTGGGGCGAACAAACGCTCTGGGGCATCTATCCGTAGTTCCGACCAGGTAACGGCCGTTCCGCCATCGAGTTGTAGTTGCCAGGTATAACGGCCGTCTGGCAGGCTGGCGGGCAGCCGCAGCAACACCTGAGACCGCCACAACCCAGGGCCAAAATCGGGCAACAAAACGGGTTGAGCCAGCCGCACAGCCTGCTGCAAATCTATCAACTGCAATACCCCGGCCGCCTCACCCGACCAAAACAGCGTCACCAGCAGCGACTCCCCAGGGGCGGCGGCAGTGCGGTCTACATTGCTGCCCCACAGCGTAAAATCTGCCACCTCCTGGTTGAGGGGGAATTGGGGCGAGACCTGAGAAGGGGTAAACGGCCGTTCCGGGGCCACCAGTTCTATCGTCTCCAACACCATTGTGGGGCCAAGCGGCTGCCCCTGTTCGTTGTAAAGGGTCAACGGCCGTAAACTATCCCGTTCAAACAACGACAGTTGCAAGGTGTAGCGGCCTGGGGGGGTGCCGGGCAACGTATCCACAAAAAAGGCGGAAATGGCATATTGATGGGTCGGCCAGGCAGGGGTTGGAGGTGGGTTGCGCCCCCAGCGATAGTCGCGCAGCCCCGTTTCCGACCAGCGCAGCCCATTTTCATCCACCAGCGTCAACCCAACGGCATAATCGGCCGAAAGGGGAGCCAGGGCTTGCCAATAGAGGCGCACCACCAGTGGGCCGTCGGCAGGCAGGGTGGTGGGAAGGTTATCGTAACCCCAGAGGCGGATTTGCCTGGGGTCGGTGGGGCTGCCAAATGTCCAGGGGGTGGGGTGGGGAACGGCCGTTAACACCCCCGCCGCAGATAACCTGGCATGGCGCAAGGGGGTCAACCCCTGGTCGGTTAGCCACTTGCCCACCAATAAACCCACAACCAGCAGCAATAACAAAGGGAATTTAACCGTAACAGGGGGGGTGAAGAGAGAAGGGTTTTGTACGTTTTGATTTTTTTGCAGCCATAAAACCCCCAACAACCCAACGAAACTCAACAGAGAAATGGCATCTGCCAGCAGCCGCAGCGGGGTTTCGGTAAATTGGATGTGAACGGTGGAACGGCCGTCTGGCACGGCAAAGGTCAATAACCCCTCTGGTTGGGAGGGGGTGGTTTCCACCCGTTCCCCATTCACCCACACCTGCCAACCCGGAAAGGCAAAAACGCGGTATCGCACCTGGAAAGGGGTAGGGGTGTCAATTTGAAAATCGGCCGATAACGCCTCGAATGAGCCGTTGAGAAGTTTGCTCCCGGCGGGTAAATCTTCTGGTAACAGGCGGGTTTCCCAGGGTATCGGCGACTCTTCTTCGTTGGGCATTTGCTGTACTGTTACCGGCAACAACTCACGGCTGGCGGTGGTGCCCAGGGTATCGGTGGTTTTTTCCCAGGCCACCATGCCAGCCAGGGAGATGTCGGGTGG
>CAZPEJ010000796.1:0-2530 GCA_964585465.1 uncultured Ardenticatenaceae bacterium | reverse complement strand
TAGTCTGCGGCCCTGAATGCAAGGAAGGGGAAGCATCCCGCTCTCCCAGAGATATGGGATGCTTCGGAAGACCTCAGCATGACACGTCTTCTTACCTGAAGATTGCAGCAATCTGATTTACTCCCGTTTTTCTACCACAAAGGTGGGTACAGAGGAGCCACCACCGGCTGTCACATTCAATAACGGGTCGGTAGACAGGCGAGTAAGGCATCCATCTACATAATCGCCGTAAAAGATGAAGGGGGCTGTGTCCAACATACGGTCATAAATTCTCAATTTGCCTTCGACAATGCTGGGGTAGGGTTCTTCGGGAATGGCTACCCGTTCCTGCACAATGTAGGAGTTTTGCAACGCCTCTTGTACGGCTTTCTCCCACCCGCTGGTGTTGGTATGCCAACCCAATACAATGCCGTGCCCGCCGTAATCGTCGTTGGGTTTTAAGACCAGTTGATCTTTGTATTTGTGGATGAAGGGGATGAGGTCAACCGGTAAACCGCCGTAGGTGGTGTGCCGCTCTTCGACGTTGCGTGTCCAGGGGATGCAGTTTTTGATGGCGGTTAGTTCGTCTTCTGTGAACAGGTGGGCGTTGGCTTCGTCGCTGAGAACTGACAGGCTGGCTTTTTTGTACAGTAGTTTGCAATGGAAGGGGTTGACCATGCAAACATCGTGGTTACGAACAGCACGAACAACGGGGTGATCCAGGCCACCCCGTTCGATGAGTTCGGTGATGAGGACTCGTTTATAGATGAGTTGGATGTGGAAGTCGCCGCAGGTTAAACGGCCGTTTTGATACTCCACATCTCGCGGGTCAATAATCTGGCACTCGACCCCTTGTGATTTGAAGTATTGGATGAATAACTCAAACTCGCTGTAGGTGGGAACTTCTTTCCAATCCAGGATGGCGATGTTGGGTTTGCCGCTGCCGCCCCACTCCCGGTAATGATTGAGTAATACGTGAAGCACACTGTGGCGGGCAGGTAACGGCCGTACTACATAATGATGCAAAAAATCCCCCATCGCTGGCAACCCATAAAACACTTCTGTCAATACGTCGTTGTAGGCCGAAGCGGCTGGCACTTCGGCGTTGTATTCGGTGAAACGTAGTTCGTTGTTGCTGGTGATGTAAAACGCATCCAGACGGGAAAGCGGGGTGTGGTTTTTGTACCCGGCATCGGAGCGGATCAACTCCTCTTCCCAATCAAACAAATCAAACTGTTTGCGAAAAGTAGCATCTGCCACAGCGACTTCGGAGATTTTGCGGAAGGCTCGCAACAACGGCCGAATTTGCCGGCGCAGCCAGTTATATTGGTCGGGTAATAAAAAACGGGGGCGTAAAACGGTGCATAACGGCCGTTCCCCAAAAAACAACCCACGCCGCCGCAACTGCTCCGTCAACTGCTCCTGCGTTTCCGCCGCCCGTTCCTCGGTCAACAGGTCATGATACGTTCTAATGGCATCTTGTAGAGACATATCTACAACTCCCTGCCATTAAACATCTGGTTCCACTTCAACTCATCCAATTGCGGCCGGGGTTTTTGCGCCAGGCGAATCACCATATCTGCCATATGTTTCACCGCCCAATCAAAATAAACCGGAGTCAACGAATAAATATCCATGTCTGGGGCCGGATTCATAAAATCAATGGCATAAGGCACCCCATCTCGCACCGCCCACTCCACCGTATTCATATCGTAACCAAACGCCTGGACAATTTTCAGTGAATCTTCGACCACCCGTTCGCCCAACCCCGCGCTCATGTGGGCATGATCCACAATATATTTGCGGTTTTTCGGGTCATACTTCATAGGCAAAATATCATCCTGCCCTAAACAAAGACAGCGCACATAATGATCCCACTCAATAAACTCCTGCAAAATCATGGTCAACAACCCAGACTGGTCATAAGCCCGCCACACCTCTTCCAACGAGCGGCAAATGTACACCTCTTTCCAGCCCCCGCCATGAGCATCTTTTAACACACAAGGCAGGCCGATATAATCCAAAATAGCTTCCCAATCCATCGGAAATTGCAGGTTTCGCAAACTCTCGTTGTGAACAATACCGGGCACATAATCTTTATTGGGCAACACAATCGTTCTGGGACTGGCAATCCCCAATTTGGTAATCACCGACGCGCCAAAAAACTTATCATCGGCCGTCCACATAAAGGGGTTGTTAATCACCGTTGTCCCCTGAATGACTGCATTTTTCAAGTATGACCGATAATATGGCACCTCGTGGGAAATACGATCCACGATCACCGCATACTCGTTGGTTTCATCCATTTTGGTGCCGCCCAACTTCACATACTCCGCCACTACACCTTCATCCCGCCGATTCACTTCTTCAATGAACGCTGGCGGAAACGACCACTCCCGACCGACTAATAAACCTACTTTCACTGTCATAATTCCTCCTTAAAATACCGCTCACTTTAAGCGAGTGTCTAAAAATAACTTCCCGTTTTTGTTTGTAGTAACCGCTTCAGCGGTCTGGACGACTAAAGTCGTCACTACAAACTAATTTCTGG
>CAZPEJ010000795.1:0-2544 GCA_964585465.1 uncultured Ardenticatenaceae bacterium | reverse complement strand
CCGCATCCATACGATACAGGCTGCATCGTGTCAATTATTTATGTCAATAAACTTAACGGAAAGTAGAGTAGTTTTGGGTTGCAATGAGAAGCTACCGAACTTAATTATCATTCTCATGTCAATAAATCTATGCTGGCCCTCATAACCCACAAAATTTATTACCAACCCTCCCCAAATTCAACTATAATCATGGGCATATTGGTCGAAAACATTTATCACGAGTAACGATACAACCTCCTGGGATTTAACCGCAAAGAGTGCAAAGCGTACAAAGTTTTTCTCCTTCCTCTACACCCTCTGCGTCCTTTGTGGTGAATAGTTACTGTCACGAGGCAGTCAAAAATATATGGATCAGGAATCAATGGACAATCCAGTATGAAAATTGAACGCATAGACCTTTATCACATTAAACAACCATTAGTTTCGCCTTTTGGCACCAGTTTTGGCACAGAGAACGAGCGACAATGCCTTATTTTGGCCCTACACAGCGAGGGGTTAACAGGCTGGGGGGAGTGTGTGGCAAACGGCCGTCCGGGGTATAGCTACGAAACCTGTGGCACCGCCTGGCACATTCTCAGCGACTTCCTCATCCCGGCCGTGATGGGCAAAAACTTGTTAGAGCCGTGTGACATGAGCGATTGGAGTCACTTTGTGCGTGGGCATCCGCTGGCAAAAGCGGCTCTGGATCAGGCGGCCTGGGACATTATCGCCCAGCGAGACGGTCTCTCTTTTGCCCAAAAACTGGCCCAACCCTACCCGGAAGGGGCGCGTGAACGGGTGAAAGTAGGGGTAAGCGTCGGCACTCAGTCCACCGTAGATGCTACCATACCCGTCATTCAAGAGTATCTGGAACTGGGGTACGGCCGAATTAAACTCAAAATAAAACCCGGCCACGACCTGGAACTGGCCCGCAAAGCCCGCCACCATTTCCCCAATACTCCCATCATGCTCGATGCCAATTCAGCCTATCGTCTCAGCGATGCGCCCCTATTCCAGGCAATGGATGACCTGAACCTGCTCATGATTGAACAGCCGTTGGGGTATGAAGACATCTACGACCACAGCAAACTGCAACCCCAAATCAAAACCCCGCTCTGCCTGGACGAAAGTATCCACTCCGCCGACCACGCCCGTTTTGCCGTTGAAATCCAGGCGTGCAAAATTATCAACATCAAACCATCACGCGTCACCGGATGGACAGAAGCCCGCAAAGTTCACGACCTGGGGCGGGCGGCCGGGTTGGGGTTGTGGGTTGGTGGCATGTTGGAAACGGGAATCGGCCGGGCTGCTCAACTGGCCCTGGCCTCCCTACCTGGTTTTAACTTGCCCGGCGACATTTCCGCCACCGACCGGTATTACAAAGAAGATATTGCCTTCCCCCGGTTCACCCTAAACCGCGAAGATAGCACCATCACTGTACCCACAAAACCCGGCCTGGGGGTGGAGGTAGATATGGACGCAGTTGCCCACTTTTTGCTCCGCCAGGCATCATTTTCAAGTCACGGATAACTTGGGGATAAAATTTAACAAATCTCCAATCTCTAATCTCTAAAAAATGTTACCTTTATGCCCGTGCCGGGTATAGTTGGTTTTGGGAGTATCTCATGTTTACTGATAAAAAAATTGCATTTATTGGCAGTGGCATAATGGGCGAAGCGATGATTCGGGGGCTGCTTGATCAAAAAATCGTACAACCGGATCAAATTATTACTGCCGACCCCTGGCAGGAGCGATTAACCGAGCTACAAAAAACCTATGGCATTCAAGTCACAGCCCACAATTCAGAAGCGGCCGAATTGGGACAAGTGATTGTTTTATCCATCAAACCACAAAGTTTTTCGGCCGTTCTGCCCGACCTGCGTGGCCGTTTGCGCCGCCAGGATTTGTTACTCTCCATTCTGGCTGGCACCCCCATCAAAAAACTGGCTGATGGTCTGGCACATGCGGCCGTTGTGCGGGCCATGCCCAACACCCCGGCGCAAATTGGGCAGGGCATCACCGTCTGGACAAGCACCCCAGAGGTGAGCGAAATACAGAAAGAGCAGGCAAAAGCGATTTTAGGGTCGCTGGGGGATGAAATCTTCGTAGAAGAAGAAAGTTACCTGGACATGGCAACCGCGTTAAGTGGGTCTGGGCCGGGGTATGTGTTCTTATTTATGGAAGCGTTGATAGATGCTGGGGTTCACATGGGGTTTTCGCGGCGAGTGGCACAGCAGCTGGTATTCCAGACCATCAAAGGTTCAGTAGAATATGCCGAAGGGTCGGGTAAACATGTGGCAGAATTGCGAAACCAGGTAACATCTCCTGGGGGAACAACGGCCGCTGCGTTGTATCACATGGAAAAAGGTGGTTTACGCACCGTTATCTCGCGGGGCGTTTGGGCAGCTTATGAACGGTCGGTGGCTCTGGGCAAAGGTAAAGAGAGTGATACGTCTAATCTGTGAGGGGGTTTATGGTGTATTGCGTATTTCGTTGTTACGGCATACGCAATACACTGGAGTGCCCTCGACAGGACTCGAACCTGTGCTTCCGGCTTCGGAGGCC
>CAZPEJ010000794.1:0-2547 GCA_964585465.1 uncultured Ardenticatenaceae bacterium | reverse complement strand
AGGATTACCCCCGCACCCGTTTTGAACTGCTGCTGGTCAACGATGGTGGCCCTGCCCTACCCGATTTAGCCACTTTTTCACCCCATCTTCCCCTAATTGAGCGTTCAGAATTAAGTTCCTCTGAAGATTACGGCACTCTAAACCAGCAGGTGATTTTTGAATACTCCCTAACTGTTCTGTCCCAACCCCACGCTGGCCCGGCCGCCGCCCGCAACCTGGCAGCTCACCAGGCCAGGGGGGAGTACCTGGTGTTTATAGATGACGACAATTACCCGGCTACCAATTGGTTGACCCAGTTGGCGGCTCAACTGCGCCAAACACCCCACCAGGCTGTGGGCGGCCCGGTTTTGAACGCCCTGCCGGGAAACCTGTATGCGGCGGCTACCCAGGAGATGGTCAGTTATTTGTTTGAACAGCTGAATACGGCCGATACTCAATTTTTATCTTCAAGTAATTTGGCCGTTTCGGCACGTCTATTTCATGAAGTAGGGGGTTTTAATCCAGTTTTTCATCGGGCGGCAGGAGAGGATCGGGAATTTTGTTTGCGCTGGCGGGCGGCCGGGCACACCTTACGTTTTGTTCCCCAGGTTGTGGTGTACCATGCCCATGTTTTGACATTCGTTACATTTTGCCAGCAACATTTTGGGTATGGGCAGGGGGCGGCCACCCTGCGCCAGCAGCCAGCCGGGGGGAAAATGCCTTTGCGGGCACTTTCTTTTTATCTAAATTTGATATGGTCGCCACTAAAAAAGGGAGGGATAAACGGCCGTTCCTTAAAACTCTCCCTGCTGTTGATACTCTCGCAGGTGATCACGGCTCTGGGGTTTTTCTGGCATCGGATAAAAACAGGGGGTCTTTCGGATTTTTTGGGAGTTGCGGTGAAACGTAAAACGTGAAGGCTCTTTGGTCGCGTTTTACGTTTCACGTTTTACTGAACACATCCCGTTTAGAACAATCCCCAATCACCACCGGCCCCTTCTTCCATCATGGAGGGGTCCCACAATTCACTTCCTAACTCCACCGTCACCCCACTCGTCATCACCTTGCCGCTGACAAGCCGCACCTGCTCAATTAGTTGGGGGCCATAGGGGCAAAAGGGGGTGGTGAGAATCATGGTAATTTTGACGGTATCGTTGTTTTCATCAATATCCAGGTTGCGAATTAACCCCAGTTCAATGATGTTCATCCCAATTTCTGGGTCAACCACCGTGCGTAAGGTTTCAATTAACTCTTCTTCTTTGCTTAAAACCATGGTAACCTCTCTTCATTAAAAATCGTCCAAACAAGTTATACTTACAAAAGGCATAATCGGCATTTTATTGAGATTAGAGATTGGAGATTGGCAAATCTCTACACCGTATGTAAACCATCAATGGGTGAAATCCATTGCAAAGTTGCTACAGGCATAAAATGGTGGGAATGAGGGGAAGGTTCAGGCAGGAATGGGAACGGCCGTATTGGCCGTAAAAGAAAATTGACAGCACTCTGCCCCATTTAACATACAGCTATGTTGTTGCACTGGTGTTTGCAGCACCTTAATCATTAATTCTTTATCCAGGCTGCAAATTTCGCTGTGTTTGGCCCCCAACGAGTAGTAGGGACAGCTATATTCGGTAATCAAATAGCCACTATTCGTTTTTTCCCACTGCGCCAGAAACCCTTCTTTTGCCAATAAATCCACCAGGTAATCTAGCCGTCTTTCAAACGGAAGGGTTTCAAATTCTCCCTGGTGTTCGTCTATGATGGATTGTACCACGCTGTGGAATAACTCGGAAACGACAGCAGCAGACAGGCGGTTTTTTAGTTCATCTAACAGCCGATTGGTTAGGCGCACATACTTTTGCGGGAATAATTCATGCCCTTTTTCGCTCAAGCTGTAGACGTAATACGGCCGTCCTACCTTGCGCCGAATAGTAGTGACATCAATCAGGTTCTCCGCTTGTAGCGTATTTAGATGATGCCGTACTGTCACCGGTGAAATATCGGCCGCTTTTGCCAAATCCTCTACTGTCGCATGATTGGAGGATTTTAATGTGTGCAGAATAACATCCCGCGTATTTTGTTTACCATTGCTTGTTACAGATTTCACGATACAATTCCTCTCATAATTATCTGAAAATTATAACAAACCTGCCTCCCCCTGTCAATTTACAAGATATTTATCATATTTATCATAATTATTGACGGTCTTCTATGGACATGTTATAATCTGTCCATAGATTATAAGGTTATCATAAAAATTTTGTATTGGTTATCGCTCACTGGTTCTAAACATTGCCATTGGTTGATAACCAATAACTTTGTTAAGGAGAGACGCTGTTATCATGACTATCGCGCTGGAGATTCGGAACTTACACGTCAATGTGGGGGATCAGCCCATTTTGAAGGGGATTGATTTGTTAGTGAAACAGGGTGAGATTCATGCCCTGATGGGGCCAAACGGCTCCGGCAAAAGTACGCTGGCTTATACGGTGGCAGGGCACCCCTCTTATGAAGCTACCGCTGGTCAGGTCATTTTTGATGGGAAAGATTTATTGGAAATGGAAG
>CAZPEJ010000793.1:0-2551 GCA_964585465.1 uncultured Ardenticatenaceae bacterium | reverse complement strand
CAACAACTAGACGACAAAACGGTGCTATTTTACCTGCGACTGGCAGAATAAAAGGAAACTGAATGGCTAAGTTTGTAAAACGGCCGAATATATCGGCCGCTCTCCTCTTTCTGATATTGACCCTGGTATTTATGAACCGCGCCCTTTTTCCAGCCGATGGGTATGTCCTGGGTGGTTACGATATGCGCGGCTACTACTACCTCATGCCCCAGGTCATCCAAGAGGCTTTACAAAACGGCCGTCTACCTCTCTGGGATCCCTACCGCTATAACGGCTTTCCCCTGTTCGCCGACCCCCAGACTGGCCTGTTTTACCCCATCGCCTGGCTCATGCTCATCCTACCCGTCAACCTGGGCATTAGTTGGTACATGGTTTTTCACATCTGGCTAGCAGGGTTGGGTATGTTTTTATTTGTTCGCCTGATGCAGCGCGAACAAACCAGTGACACCCCCCACCACGTCACTCATCTCCTCACACCCGCCCTCCTGGCAGGTATTTCGTTTGCTTTTAGTGGATTTTTGGCGGGGCGGCTATGGGCTGGACACAGTACAGTATATGCTGTCGTGGCCTGGGTGCCCTGGATGTGGGCGGGGTTGGTTTGGAGTGTTAAAAAAGGAGATGGAAAATCGGCCGTTTTAGCGGCCGTTCCTTTTGCCATGTCCATCTTAGCCGGGCATATTGCCTCTTTTATCTATGCTGGCATCCTATGGGCGGCCCTGGGCCTCTACCTTTTATTAACCTCTCCCACCCAGGCGACCCGTTTTTTGCTGCTACGCCAATCCTGCCTGATAGCCCTGGTCGGCCTGGCCTTGTCGGCCGTTCAGCTACTCCCCTTTCTCCAATTCAGCCTCACCTCCGAACGGGTCGCAACGGCCGATTTTGAGTTTGCCACCGACTATTCCCTCCCCCCCGCCCACCTGCTAACCCTGCTCATGCCAGAGTATTTGGGAGAACCGACACGTATTGGCTATTGGAGTGTGCCTGTTTTTGAAGAGCTGGCCTATTATGCTGGCCTTCTTTCATTTCTCGCCCTCTTGCTCGCTTTGCGAAAACCCGACCGGCTCACCTGGTTTTACCTTATTTTGATGCTTTTGGGGTTGTGGCTGGCCCTGGGGCGATATGGCGGGTTATACAAACTGTTCTATGACCTGTTCCCCCCCTTTCGTATCAT
This sequence comes from uncultured Ardenticatenaceae bacterium, assembly GCA_964585465.1. Taxonomy (GTDB): domain Bacteria; phylum Chloroflexota; class Anaerolineae; order Promineifilales; family Promineifilaceae; genus CAZPEJ01. The sequence continues at coordinate 1,380 of CAZPEJ010000793.1, read as the reverse complement.
TCGCGCCCCCGGACGAGCCGCTTATTTGTACTTAACGGCCGTTACTGCTCTGTTGGGCCATACCCTGCCCCGGGTGTTTACCCTGCAAAATACCCCCACCAACCATCCACCCGATATGCTCAAATGGCTGCGACAGGCAGTAACCCTTGTCGGGGTATGTGGTTTCATAGGGTTGGCCGTTACCGGTGCTTTGTTTATGGCGATTCACCCCACCGAAAATAGCGGCCGTTTGTGGCACCAGATGGGAGGGTATTCACTGGCTTTAACCGTCCTGTTACTAGGCGGTGTTTTACTTCGGCAATACCTGACCACCCCCGCTAAACAGACGCGGCAACACATTCTGTTAGCTATCGCCCTGATAACCCTTTGCACCGCCGATATGTGGTCGTTTGCCTGGAAAATGGTGCGTGTAGAGTCAACCGCGATTGACCCGTTTTGGTTAGATGCCAAAACAGTCATTGGTAATACTCAAGAACGGGTATTACCCTGGGGGCTTTCCGTCTTTTTGCAAAACGGCTCTCTTTCCGTAGGGTTACACAGCATGTTTGGGTACGATGCCCTGGCACCGGGGGCACATCTCGCCCTGACCAGTTCGGTGCCCGACCCACGCTCTTCGGTTTTTGATTTGATGGGCGTGCGTTACGTGGTGTCACCCGCACCACAAGATGAGTTTGTGCAGGGCAATTTGCCGTTGTCTCTGCGGCAGCAATATGGTTCTGTGTTTGTGTATGAACGGGCGCGTGTGTTCCCCCTGGCCCGTCTGGTATCACGGGTCGAAGTCATCCCCAACCTGGAAGATGTTATCGCTCATATTCACCAGCCCGATTTTCCCTCCGCCACCACAGCCATTTTGGCTGATGAACCACCTTGTGATTTAACAGGCGCAACAGGCGGAACGGCCGATATTCAAACCACCACCCCCGGTTACTGGCAAATTCACACCAGCAGCCCGGCCCCTGCCCTGCTCGTGCTGGCGGAAAATAACTACCCTGGCTGGCGTGTCACCATAGATGGGGAAACGGCCGAACCCCTCACCGCCTACGCCACCCTCAAAGCCGTTTGTGTCCCGGCCGGGGCACATGTGGTGGAGTGGGAATTTACCCCCCTGATTTTGTGGATTGGCCTGGGGATAACCTTGTCGGCACTCCTGTTGGTGCTGCTGGCTCTGCTAAAACGGCGGTGATATAACAGGGTTTATCGGAAATAAGGTTTTTCGCGCAGGGACGCAAAGAGTTTTCCCTCCCAGCGTCTCCGCGCCTCTGCGCGACATAAAGTTAATTCCATTAATGTCTAACGGATTGTGTAAGTTCCTCTAAATCCGCAATACATTAGACATTATTGGAAATAAAAATCGTTTGAATTTTATGTCATTCTGAGCGT
>CAZPEJ010000792.1:0-2552 GCA_964585465.1 uncultured Ardenticatenaceae bacterium | reverse complement strand
CGCAATGGAACGCGGATGACGCAGGTTTGACGGGTTTTCGCGGATTTTTTTCTCTGATCTTATCCGCGTGCATCCGTTCCATCTGCGTGACCCGCGTGTTATTCTGCCCTTCTCCGACAGGCTGCTAGAGGAGATTAGAGATCGGCAAATCTCCAATCTCTAATCTCAATTAAGATGTCAGTTTATGTTCTCTGTCAGTATGTATTGACCCGACCTGAAGGATGGTGTGGTATGGTGAAAAAGGGAATTATTAACAGAAATTTTTTGACGTTTGTGACGGTGGTTTGGTTGATGCTGGCCGCGATGTCTGCTGGTGTGGCGATTTTGCATGGAACGGCCGTTTTTGCACAATCGGCTGATGGGGATGAAGGTGGGATAGAGATTGAAGAGGTAGAAGACCAGGCGGAAGGAGTGGATGTGCCCATCACAGGAGCGGCTTTGGAACAAGCCAGCGCGGCGGCTCTAACCTTCATTGGGGAAGGGCAGGTGACGGGTAGCGAGGTAGGGGACGAGGAAGGGTATTATGAGATAGAGGTTATGCTGGAAAACGGCCGTCAGGTAGATGTTCACCTTGATGCCGCTTTTAACATTTTGGGGCAAAAGACCGATTAACAAAAACAAAAAGTAGTGGTTCTTTGGGAACTCAGGGGTTGACAACCAATGAAACGTGAAACGTAAAACGTGACCAGAGAAATTTCGCGTTTCACGTTTCACGTTTCATGGCAAACCCCACAAAATCCGAAAGACCCAAAATACTTATACAGATGGTCTGGTGGAAAAACGAGAAGCAACAGCTTCTCGTTTTTTGTTTTCGGTGTTTGCCTGGGGGTTTGTCGGAGAACGGTGGCACCACACTCAGTCACCGCCCCATATTTTAAGAGCCATTCATAAATTCCCTTCACCCTTTTCTTAATACCCGTTAGTACCTTGTGAGTGTCAAACATTGCAACTGTTCAGATAGGTGATGTTTTAACCTGGGCTGTCTGTGCGGGTTTGCACTAAAAACGTTACCTGCCTCTTGGGAGTGAGCAGTTACCAAAATTAGGAGAAATGAAAAATGAAACTGGTTAAACCTTTCCTTTTATTGTTAACAGGTTTGTTTTTGCTGGCTGGCTGTGGTGGACAACCCGCAGAAAGTAAAAACGCCTCTGGCAGGAATGTGATTACTTGTGAACTGCCAGCCGGGGAAACCATCCCCATGCCAACAACTTACCTTTATTTTGAACATAACTCAACCGCAGGAGATACGGGGATTCATGGTATGTTTGACAGCAGCAGTTTTGCCGAGTTGTGTGTTTATGATCCGGCAGGCAACCAGATTTTGGCGGTTAAACCACAAAATCAGCTGTTAGGGTTGACGATGGCGGGCATCTTTTTTGAATCCCGCGAGCCGGAACACACGGAAATGTCGGTGGCGGAACATTTGCAAAATTTCCCGGAGGGAGAGTATACCGTGCGCGGAGTGGCTTATGATGGGGTTGGTTATCACGGAACGGCCGTTTTAACCCATAACTTGCCCAACCCACCCCAGATGATCTTCCCGCCGGAGATGGCAAACGGGGAGGAGATTCACACGGTTGTGGTGACACCGGCTGATGTGGTGTTTTCCTGGCAGCCGGTGACGGAAACGCTTTTGGGTGAACCGGTTGAGATTGTGGGTTATGAGGTGATCGTCCGGCGGCTAACACCGGCTAACCCGTATGGTTTTGCCCATGCCAATTATGACGTTTTGTTGCTGCCAACTGCCACCAGGCTGTCGGTGCCTGATGAGTTTTGGGAAGCGTATACGCCTTATGAATGGGAGGTGTTGGCTTTGGAGGCGAGTGGCAATCAGACATTGGTTTCTGGTTTTTTTGAGACGAGTGATTTGAGTGCCAGCGAGGGGTATGATGTGGAAATTGACCCGGCCGATTTTGTGACAATGATTGATAATCCTTACATGCCGTTGGTTCCTGGTACGACCCGAATTTATCAGGGTCAGACGGAAGATGGCCTGGAACGGGTTGAAGTTACGGTATTAAAGGAAACACGGGTGGTGATGGGGGTGACAACTACTGTGGTGCGCGACCGGGCTTATCTGGATGGAGAACTGATTGAGGATACTTTTGATTGGCTGGCACAGGACGCGGCAGGCAATGTATGGTATTTTGGCGAAGCGGTAGACAATTATGAAGATGGGGTGTTGGTGGATCATCACGGTTCGTGGGAGGCGGGGGTAGATGGGGCGTTGCCGGGTATTTTGATGTATGCCCAACCGGCCAACCACCTGAATGTGCCATATCGCCAGGAGTATTATGCGGGTGAGGCGGAGGATATGGCGCAGGTGTTGAGTGTGAACAAAACGGCCGTTGTTCCCTTTGGCGATTTTACCCATGTGCTACAAACTCAGGATTGGACTCCATTGGAGCCAGGGGTGCTGGAATACAAATTTTATGCTCAGGGAATAGGGGTCATTAAAGAGGTAAACCCGGAAACAGGGGAGGGTATTGAGTTGGTGGAAATAGTTTCTGAGTAGTGGACAGTGGACAGTACTCAGTGGACAGTACTCAGTG
>CAZPEJ010000791.1:0-2564 GCA_964585465.1 uncultured Ardenticatenaceae bacterium | reverse complement strand
CTACCGTCACCCCCTCGCCCACACCCGCCTACCCCGAAACCCAAGACATCTTTCGCCGCGTCGCCCTGCTGCCCACCGAACTTCCCGGCCGGATATTGCAACTCCGCCTCTCGCCAACCAACCCCAACACCTTGCAACTTATCACCGAAGGCGGCTACCTGCTTATTCACCTGCCCGATGGCAACGTCACCACCTTTCCCGCCCTACCCAACCAGACAGTGGTAGCCGTAGATAACAACAACGGCATGTGGAGTTTGCCCGCCAGTGGAGAAACCATTTCCGTCACCGACCCAAACAACCAGACCACCACCTTTGGGGCAGCGTCGGGTTGGTCGCCCGCCACCGCCGGGGTGAACCAATGGGTGCAAGACAGCCATAACCACCTCTGGCTGGCAACCGGGGCAGACGTGCGCCAGTTTGATGGCTCACGCTGGACAGTATATACACGGGCAGACATGGGAATGCCTCCTCCCGCTGATGCTGATTTTTTGAACCTGTTTACCCTGATGGCCTCCCCCTTGACCCAGACAGTGTGGGTCGGTGAATGTGATTGGGGTGGGCTAGGGCCAGCAGGCGGGGGCGGGGTGCGCTGGTTTGATGGTTCCATCTGGCATGGCAACGATGCCCCAACGGCCGTTGGTTGTGTCACACAAATCGCTGAAGGCAAAAACGGCCGAATCTGGGTGCCCCTCGATGCCTATTTATGGCAATTCCACCCGGCCGATAGTAGCTGGCAATCATTCACCCCCACCGCCCCGCCGGGAATCGGCCGTATTGGTTACACCGAACAACTGCTGTTAGACCACCAGAACAACCCCTGGCCGCTGTTTTCCTTGTGCGGTGGAGCCAGCTGCCAGGTGGGGTTTGCGCGTTATCGTCTGCGGGATGGGCAGTGGACACAAATTGGGGAAATTACCGACGTGATACCGACCCTGGTCTTCAACACCCGCAACCTGCCCACCATGTTTTACTACTCGCAAATGATTCACTTTTCAGCAGTGGACGAACCCCAACCCGCGCCACAATTTGAACTATATGTTGAAACGGCCGTTTACGACGAAACCGGTAACGTCTGGTTAGTTGCCCGCCCCGCCCCCAACCTACCCCTGGCAATCTGGCACACCACCCTGGAAAATTAGTAGAGCCTCCTATGAAAACAAAAATAACCCTTCTTTCCGTCAGTTTAATCCTCTCCCTGCTGGCCTGCACCGTTTACGTCCAGGCCACCCCCACCCGCCCCACCGGCGGTCTCAGTTGCCCCCTGTTCCCCGCCAACAACATCTGGAACGCCCGCGTAGACAATTTACCCCTTGACCCCAACTCCAACCTGTACATCCAAACCATTGGTACCAATGCCAACGTCCACGCCGATTTCGGCTCTGGCGAATGGGATGGTGGGCCTATTGGCATCCCCTACATTGAAGTGCCCGGCGACCAGCCAATGGTAGACATCCACGTCGTCAGCGACTACCCAGAAGAAAGCGACCCCGGCCCCTACCCGGTGCCACCCGATGCTCCCATCGAAGGCGGCCCCAATGCAGATGGCGACCGGCATGTGTTAGTCCTCAACCAGGAAACCTGCATCCTATACGAAATGTACCGCGCCTTCCCCAACCAGGATGGCAGTTGGGATGTAGATTCCGGGGCTATTTTTGACCTCAACTCCCACGCCCTACGCCCAGATGGTTGGACTTCGGCTGATGCGGCCGGGTTGCCCATCCTGCCAGGACTGGTGCGTTATGAAGAAGTGATGTCCGGGGTCATCAACCACGCCATTCGCTTCACCGCCCCCGAAACCCGCCGCGCCTACGTCTGGCCCGCTCGCCACTACGCCTCCGACCTGACAGGCATCGAATACCCGCCAATGGGGCAACGGTTTCGTCTGCGGGCCGATTTTGACATCTCTGGATACAGCCCACCCGTTCAAGTTATCCTAACCGCCATGAAACAGTATGGCATCATTCTGGCAGATAACGGCTCTCCCTGGTACATCTCCGGCTCACCCAACGAAAATTGGGATAACGACATGTTACATGAATTAGATGATGTTCTGGGGTCAGATTTTGAGGCGGTGGATGTTTCTAGTTTGATGATTGACCCTGACTCTGGGCAGGCAGCAGTGGATGTTGAACTGTCCATTACCAAAAGTGCCCCGCTATTTGCCACAGCTGGCGAACCAATTACCTACACCCTGACAGTGGCAAACGGTGGCACCGAGACAGCTACCAACTTACACATTACAGATACTTTGCCGGTTGGGTCTGCCTATGTGGGCAGTCCAGATGGCGGGGTGTTGCAAGGGCAGGTGGTCAACTGGCATCCAGGCGACCTGGCAAGTAATAACACTTTGTCTGTGCAGTTTGTGGTAACAGCTACCCAATCCATCTGGAACGTGACATATGGCGTAACGGCCGATAATGGTTGGCAGGCCGTCGGTACCCAGGCAGTCGTAACCCTAATCAATGCCGTAAGCACCTATTTGCCCGTTGTCCGCAGGCCGTAAGAGAGATTAACCACAGATGGCACGGATGAAATGGATGAACACGGATTTTTCCCTTTCCCCC
>CAZPEJ010000790.1:0-2578 GCA_964585465.1 uncultured Ardenticatenaceae bacterium | reverse complement strand
AGCTTCCTCGATACGCTGATTTATCCCTTCGTACAGTGGCACGCGATAGGGGCGCGGGATGTTGGTGACGAGGGCAATGCGCTGGCCTTGTAACGTTGGGTTTGACATAAAATTATTTGTGTGTGGCAGCAATGAGTATTTCGGAGCCTAACCATTTTCCCCAATATGGTGTTTCCATGCGGGGTTCCAGGTAATCTGCCAAACGAAGGGAAAAACCACCCAATAGACTGGAAACAGGTTGCAAAACTGTCTGAGCAGCAAACGCCTGGCACTGTTCTATTTGGAAGCCTGTGTTTTCAAACAGCCCAGGGAGTTCGTGTGCAGCAAATAATAGCCGGGTATAAGTGTTTTTTTTCGGCCGTTTTATTTGTTTAATTGTCTGGCTGATGGGCCAATAAACATGTTTTTCCCACAGGCGGTAAAGGCTTTGGCGGTTGGGCAGGCTAACGATCATCTGTCCACCAGGGCGCAACAGCCGGTGTAGTTCGTTCAGGGCGGTGCGGATAGGCATCACATATTCCAGAACACCCAAAGAAACAATGGCATCAAATGACCCGCTGGCAAAGGGGAGTTGGGTTAAATTGCCTGCGACCAAACGCACGGGGGTTTGAACGGTTTGTAGCCGATGTTGGCCCGCTTGCAGGTTTTGCTCCACCAGGTCTACCCCAATAGCACAATATCCTAACGTTTCGAGTGTTTGGGTGAGGATGGCAGGGCCGCAGCCTGCTTCTAGGATGCGCCCCCCTCCTTTTCTCAACCAGGAGAGAGTTAGTTGGTTGCGAATATGGTAACTACGTGTGTTGTAAGTATAAATCTGGTATTTATCGGCATACCTGGTGGCTTTGACCTCAAAATCTTGGCGAATGGCATGTTGTTGGGTCTGGGTATCAGGCAAGGGGGGTGTTGAGGCCATGATGGAGTTCCTTATATAACTCGATAAATTGAGCAGCCATGTGATCAATGTGAAATTCGTTAACGGCCGTTTTTTGCACCATCGGGTTTTTTATTTGTTGGGATAGGGCGGTTGCCATCTCTTGAGGGGTTGTGAGGGTGGGTGTTGTGACAATTTCGGCTGCTCCACCAACATCGCTAAAGGTAAAAACTGGAAGACCTGCTGCTAACGCCTCTAATACAGCAATACCAAACGGCTCACCCTGTGAAGGAAGAACAAAAATATCCATTGCTTGCAGCATATTCCCAATATCTTCGCGGAACCCGGTAAAAATAACTTTGCCAGCTATGCCTAATTTTTGCGTCTGTTCGCGTAAAGCTAAAGCGGCTGGACCGTCTCCTACAATTAACAGATAATCTTGTGGGCCAGGAGGCAAAAGAGCAAAACTCTCCAACATGCGGTCCACTCGTTTGAAGGCAGCCAGGCGGCACACTGTACCAATTACAGTTGCTTCTGTAGGAATGTGCAGGGCGGCGCGAGTGTTGGTTTTGGTTTGAAACGGCCGTATTGTCTCTAACTCAATGCCGTTATGAATGACTGCCATTTGGTTAATGGGCAGTCCAAAAATTTTGTTGGCAAGATGCCTGGTATAGTAGGAGTTAGTAACTACTTTGGCAACGGCATGGCGGATGAATAAGCCTTGTAACCACTGTTTAATGGATTGGGTAGTGGATAGTTGACGGGTGACATCGTGCCCATGATCGGAATAAAGCAGGGGGCGGCGGGACATTATTCCGGTTAGTGCCGTCACTGGCAAAAAGCCATGATAGTGGATGATGTCGGTTTGTTTCATAGCCTGATAAGAGCGAGAAACGGATGTTGCGGCCATGTCGAACCCAGAGCGCAACTGTAAATTGATGACTGGGATGCCAGACAACATAGCTTTTTGGTAAAATTCACCTTTTGCCTGTCCCATTAGTAAACTAACTTCTATACTCGCACGGCGTTGGGCGCAAGCCAGATCGTAGACAACCCGCTCAATACCCCCTATATGTCCAGACCATAATACATGAAGAACTTTCATAGGACAGAGCCAATTGTAACGGACAGCGGGAAAGGCTCAACTGAAAAGGGGGGGACATGCAGGCTACCAAACCCGCCCTTTATTTGTTGACAAAATAAATGGTAATAGTGAAGGATTTGTTGCCGTTTTTGGTATAGAGTGGCAAATGGTTTAGCAAATAGAGGCTGGCGCAGAAGCGACAAAACAACGGGTGGGAGATTTATCTCTAATTGAGTTATACGTAGGAGTTTTTCCCGTATTTTGGCGTGTGGGATATAAGGTAGGTGGTTTGCTAAGAAAGAGGCACGATACCCATCTGGGTTGGAAGATGTGCAAAGGGAGACACCAGGCCATTGACTAGCGTAAGCGGCAGACGGAAACGGCCGTATTCCCAATCTCACACCCCATTCTGCCACTTCCTGCAACACGGTTTGCTGTATGGCAGGGGCCTGACGAAAGAGGGAAAGTAACTGGGTTTGCCGTGTTGCGGGTGGTAGGGTAAACCAGTTTTGGCGTAGAGATTGCATAGGTTGGGTGAAAGCGACCTCCCATTGAGCAACCAGACCTAACAGACTGAGATCGTAACGTATGGAGTGGAGTTCGCACAATAACGGCCGTTGTTT
>CAZPEJ010000789.1:0-2582 GCA_964585465.1 uncultured Ardenticatenaceae bacterium | reverse complement strand
CCGTTTGTTTATATCCTGGTTTTACCATGCCACCCCCATCCTGTGCAGGTGTGCCTCCACCTTTGCCGCCAGGGTGGTTACTTCGTCCACCAGCCTGGGCAACGGTTCCGCATACCGTTCCTCCAGCAGTTTCACCCGTGCCGCCAGGGTTTGTGTCACCCGTTCAATCTCCGCCCGAATAGTTGTTTCCAGCGTCGCCTGCCACTTGTCCCCCACCACCAGCGTTTTAATATCCGCCTCGTTCAGGCTGTGGTAACAGGCAAAAACTCGTTCATCCAGCTGTTTTTGCGCCTCGTTCACCCGTTTGCTGGCTGTGTTCTCCGCCTCCATCAACTGCTGGCACTGCTCCAACACAGCCCGTTCTTCGTCAGTTTCCTGCTCCCCTTGTAATGCCTTCAAACGGCCGATAAGGCTCCCCTTCGTCACCTTGCCCTTCTCATTAGTTGCTTCCGCCAATAACCCCTCATCCCCGCCCTGCTCTTCCAACAGCGTTTCCAGTTCGGCACTCACCGCCTCTTTAGCCGCCTGCAACTGGTCAATATCTGCCTGCTGGCTGGCAAAGAAACGCGCCACCAACAGCGCAGGCGGGATCAAATCTGCCTTGTACTTCTTGCGGTTCATCACCAGGTCGGGGGTCTCTTTGCTCTTTTGCCCTTTCTCCTCCACCAGTTCCCGCGGCACCCCACCCGTTTGCCAGCCATCCTGCACAATCAAGTACACATCATCTTGCATCGTCTCCGCCCAGTAATCCATCAACAACTGGTAAACAGCATACTTGTCCACCAGGGCAGCGGCGGCAAAACGAGCCAGCAACCCCTCCGCCAACTCGTAAATCAACAGCCTTGCATCCTCCCCCTGCGTCAATCCATTTAAGCGGCCAGCATAAGCCCCTTGCCAATCGTGGTAGAGGGTCAGGGTGTGGGCGGCAAATAGGGTAAATTCCGGGTGGTTGAGAATGGTGGTTTTTACCAGGTGAGGAGCCACTCGCGCCATGTAATACCCCTCCCGGCCGTCAGCCGCAAACAAGGTATGGCGCAGCGTGGGGAAAACGTGCCAGTAATCCCCCAAGGCCTCAATATCCCGCTGCGGAATACCGCCGTTGAGGTGGGCGGTGAGGTCGTGAATATCTTCCGGTTCGCTGCTGTCTATGTAGCGGGGGATATTGAGGTTGTACTCATTCTTTTCAATTTCGCTCAACGGCACCAGCCGGGCATACCCAGGCGCATTGATTTGTTTGGTGAACACATCCACAATTTTGTGAATATCGCGGCTACGCAGGCGGTTTTTGTTGCCATCCTTCATAAACCCCCGGCTGGCATCCACCATAAAAATACCGGTGCGGTTCTGGGCCTGTTCCTTATCCATCACAATGATGCAGGCTGGTATACCGGTGCCATAAAAGAGGTTGGCGGGCAGGCCAATAATGCCTTTAATCACTCCCTGGCGGATGAGGTTGCGGCGAATATCGGCCTCGGTATTCCCCCGAAAGAGAACCCCATGCGGCAAAATAACGGCCGCTTTGCCCGTACTCTTGAGCGATTTCAAAATGTGCAACAAAAAGGCATAATCCCCATTTTTGGCGGGTGGCACCCCATACTCAAAACGTTGGTAAGGGTCATCCGTCACCTTCACCCCATTGCTCCACGATTTATAAGAGAAAGGTGGGTTGGCTACGGCAAAATCGAACAATTTCAGGCTGCCATCGCGCTCTACCCAGTAAGGGGATGCCAGGGTGTTATCTTTCCACAGTTCATGGCCGGGGTAACCATGTAGAAACATATTCATGCGGGCCAACGCCCAGGTGGCGTTATCCATTTCCTGCCCAAAGATGGAGAGGCCACGCGGGGCTTCATCGGCCACTTTGAGCAGCAGCGACCCGGAGCCGCAGGTAGGGTCATACACAGATTGGTCTTTCCTGGTGTCTGGGGTGATGCCGATCACCTTGGCCAAAACGCGGGAGACTTCGGCCGGGGTGTAAAACTGCCCCTTGCTCTTGCCCGATTCAGTGGCAAAGTGGCGCATGAGGTATTCGTAGGCATCCCCTAGCAGGTCATCCCCTTCGATGCGGTTGGCTCCCAAGTCCAAACCTTCAAAAATGCCAATCAGGTTGGACAGGCGATCTATCATCTCCTTGCCCTTGCCTAGTTTGTCCTCATCGTTGAAGTCGGCAATATCAATAACCCCTTTGAGTTCATTTTCGTCGGCTAAACGGCCGATAATTTTATTGATTTTGTCGCCAATTTCTTTATCCCCTTTGAGCCGTACCATGTTGGCAAAAGAGCCACCTTCCGGCACCACCAGGGTGGCATGGGGATCGCCAGCATATTTATCGGAGACATATTTGACAAAAAGCAGGGTGAGGATGTAATCCTTGTACTGGGAGGCATCCATGCCACCACGTAATTCGTCGCAGGATTGCCAGAGGGAGCTGTAGAGTTCGCTTTTTTTGATAGCCATATGTTGAGGTGTTATTGGTTGGGTGTTACGGTTTTCTTTAATATGGTATACTGCATCTCACCACTGAACACTGGGGCGTAGTTTTTTAACAGCAGACTCCAACTCAGCAAAACGGCCGTGACGCT
>CAZPEJ010000788.1:0-2582 GCA_964585465.1 uncultured Ardenticatenaceae bacterium | reverse complement strand
GGCTTTGCCTGAAACCGCAAAACGCGAATTTGAACCCCTTAAATACTCGGCCTTTAAGGTCAATTATGCTGCGCTGCTCGAACAGTTGAGCCACGCGCCCAGGGAGTTCAGTGCAGAGGCCCAACGGCACCCTTGTATCCTCTCGTTGCCCATGGCCGATGGTTCGCTGGAAGAGTTTGTGGTACAACGCAGCAGCTCGATCGCCAGTACGCTCGAAGCGAAGCTCCCGGAAATTGTGAGCTTAAAAGGGTTTTCACGGCGTCATCCAGGCATGATTGTCTCCATTACCGTAACCCCCGCCTGGGGCTTGCGGGCTATGATTGCCAAAGCCGACCGTGGCTTAGAGATGGTGCAGCCTGTTGCACTGGGTCAAAACCAATACTATATGGCATATGATGCCATCGATGAGCCCAAAGACCCGCTGGAAGGCAAGCTCACCGCTCAATTTGAGGCGCCCCTTGACTTCTCTAATTTGAAAGAAGAAAGCACTCCTCGTTTTTCGCCGGGTAGTGCTAAACCAGAAGATGGCGAATTGCTCGAGCATGCGGTCTTGTTGAAAAAATACAAATTCGCCTGTGCCTGCACCGGGGAGTTTTCGATAAGCCTGGGCGGCAACAAAGACACCATCTTTCAACGAATCGTTGAGATTGTCGACAAACTCAATTTGATTTACGAACGAGACCTCGACATCCGCCTGGAGCTCATTAATGAATCTTACGACATCATCTTCCTGGACCCGTTAACGGACCCTTATCCCGGACAAACCGTTGGCGAATGGATGAATGCCAACCCCAGCGCGATGTTCAACGTGCTGGGTTCCGACAACAAATATGACGTCGGGCACGTGTTTGCCAAATACATCACGGGGGCTGCCATCGGCGTAGCAGGGGGCACCTGTTGCACCCAGACAAAAGGCCGTGGTTGCTCAGCTGGTACCGGGCCACCTTATGTCAACTTTTTCCTGACGGTGGCTGGCCAGGAAATCGGTCACATGTGGAATGGAGGACACACCTTCAACCAGTGCAACATCATGGACCAATTCAATTACGGGTCTGCTTGCGAGCCAGGTAGCGGCAGCACGATTATGTCGTACAACGGGTCTTGTGGCACCAACAACATCAGTGGCGGGAATCAGCTTTATTATCAGGTTTGCTCCATTGCTGAAATTCGCAACTTTGTGGAAAATCAGGAAGGCGCTACCTGTGGTTCCACTGTTGAAACAGGCAACAACGCGCCCATTGCGACGGTTGATTATCCAGAGAACTTTTACATCCCCATCAATACGCCCTTCGAACTGAATGGCACGGCAGTAGACCCAGACGGCGACCCTATGACCTATTGCTGGGACGAAAAAGACCTTGGGCCAACCACTAATCTGGGCAACCCTGTCGGTGATTCACCTTTGTTCCGTTGGTTTTCACCCACCACCACCCCTTCGCGCACATTCCCACGTATTCAGAACATCGTTTCCAACAACAACAATATTGAAGAGGTGCTGCCTACCTACAACCGCAACGTCAGCTTTGTCTTCCTTGCCAGAGACAACAAACTCGGCGGCGGTGGCATCGGCTACGATACGGTTTCGATGCAGTCGACGACTTCCGCTGGGCCATTCCGCCTGAGTTACCCCAATCTGGCGGCTACCACCTGGCTGGTTGGCCAATATGAAACGGTGACCTGGGATGTGGCCAACACAGACAATTCTTTGGTGAATTGTCAGAAAGTAAACATCCGTCTCAGCAAAGACGGCGGATTTACCTATCCGATTACCCTTGCTTCTGGCGTTCCTAACATCGGTAAAGCCTGCGTTCAGGTGCCGGATAATGTGGGCAACAACATACGCGTTCGGGTAGAAGCGGCAGACAATGTCTTTTTTGACATTTCGAATGCCAATTTCAAAATCCAGCAACCCAGCAGCGCGGGCTTTGGACTTTGTGCCGACAAATTGAAGGCATATGTTTGTTTGCCAACAGGTTACAGCACAGAAATCAGCACCAGCGCTCTGGCCGGATTTTCCACTCCGATTACCCTGTCGGTCAGTGGTCTGCCGAATGGGGCAGTGGCTACTTTCAGCCCAAACCCAGTAGTGGCAGGCAGCAATTCGACAATGCAAATCAGTTTTCCAGCCAACACTACTGAATCGAGCTTTGACATAACCGTGCTGGGTACCGCAGGGGCTGCTACGGCCTCGTCTATCATTACGTTGACGACCGTGAGCAATGATTTTTCGAGCATTGCGCCTACTTCGCCCGTCAATGGCGCTACCGGGGTAAACACCCAACCTTTGTTGCAATGGAGCACCAGTGTAGATGCGAACAGCTATGAGGTAGAATTGGCCACCAATCCCTCCTTTGCGCCCAATACCATTGTTGCGACGTATTCAAACCTCACAGTGGGCAGTGCTCAAGTGACCTCCGGACTTGCGGAAGGAGGGGTTTATTACTGGCGGCTCCGGGCCAAAAACGAATGCGGTCAAAGCGCCTGGTCGGCCACTCAGGTATTTGTGGTCAGTGTATTGAGCTGTGCAGACCTATCGGCCAACGATGTTCCCAAAAACATCTCGGCAAATGGTACCCCCACCG
>CAZPEJ010000787.1:0-2583 GCA_964585465.1 uncultured Ardenticatenaceae bacterium | reverse complement strand
AGAGGATGAATGCACGAGGAAAATTGTAGACCAAAATATTCACGGCCGTCAATCATTAGGTAAGTTTCGGGTTCAGAGTTCCCCAACTCAAAACTCGAAACTCGAAACTTCCCCCCTACCACATCCACCACGATTCCCGCAAACTGGCAACATAACAATACACCTCAGCCAATGCAAAATGGTCGGCCGCACTGCCCTCCGTATAACGAGCATAAAGGTTTCCCCGACTATCCTTCTCAAAAACACGGGTCGGGGCTTTCAGGTGCAGGTAATAATTGGGTATCTGGTCAGCATTGGCCGGAAGCAAATTCTCTTGCCCATAGAACCTGGCATATGTGCCATCAAAAACACGAGTGCGGTCACAATTGACCACCCCGTCCTTCTTATCCCACACCACAGGCTCCGTTTCCTTAGAGCCTTTATCCGACCAGGGGAAATAAGAGAGCCAGATCAGCCCATCCCGATGTCCAGCCTGCAAATCCCGCGCCTGCTCCGTTTCCGGCAACGCATCCACCACACAGGTACGAACATCATACAGCTTGACCAAACGGCCGACTTCCGCAAACGTCCCCACCTCACCCGCATACACCAACTTATACCGCCCATCCCTGGTTAGCTCCCGCACCACCACATTCTTGAGCCAGGGGCCAATATCCACCCCCATTACCCGCACCAAGTCCGGTTCACTGCGCCCCATGGCATACTCCCGCCTGCAAGCATTGAGAGTAGCCTCATCCAGCTTGCCCCCTCGCGGGGTATAATTCTCGCCCAAATCCTGATTGAGCCACTCCCGCCGTTCCGCCTCATCCAGCGTTTGCCCATTCCGCACAATCTCCAACAAACTCATGTGGGGAGCCGTCAAGTTCGTCGGATGAAACCCCACCACCTCACGGCCGAATTTAGCCGCCACCCACTCCCCATCCGCCAGACGGTCAAGCGATTTGCCGCACCGTTTGCACGCTGCCCACGCCGTATTCTGTTTCATCCCATGCCAGGCCACCGGCCGTTCAAAATCATCCCACTCCACCACAATGTTATGGATAGTAATAACCTGCTTCTTCTTGCAATGGGGGCAATTCACAAACCACTCACGCTGGTCACTAATCTCCCACTCCAAATCTATCCCCGTTCCCGCATAAGTCGGGGTAGAGATTTGCCAGATTTCTTTGATGGGACTGTGATTCATGCGCCGTTTAGCAATAGCAACCGTCTGGCTATTCTGTTCGTTGCGCTCATCCACCAGCAGCACATCCGCCTGAAACGACTTCAACTGATCCGCGCTGCCCTCATCCCCCTTATCTGTTTTACCCACCGTGCCACCCTTCATATACAGCCAGTTCGTGCCAATCTTCTTTTGCGCTTTGTTGTCTACTGGTTTGTTGCGACGGCCGTTTGTCTTCTCCACCACTGGCTGTATCAGCCCCGCCAGATAGGGGGAGGCTTGCATAGCCGGGTCAATACGGCTTTGCGAAAACTCATATACCCCGCGCTGGGTGGGCATCAGGTACAACACATTTAGCTTACGTTCATCGCAGGCATGAAACGCCCTGGTAATCAGAATCTCCGACACCCCCCGTTGCCCTGCTTTTTTGATGCACACCTGCCGGGCATTACATTGGTAAATATCCCGCAAATCCTTGTGGTCATTCAGCGTAAATGGCACATCAGGGGCCAGGAGACAACGATACAACGAAGTCCACAGCAGCACAGGCATCGGCTCAATACCATCCCTGCGTCTGTGGGTCAGCTTCGGGGCTTCTTCCAAAACAGATTGCCCCAACGCATAGGCCAATTGAACATCAGTAGAGGAATTTGTGGTCATGTTCAGGAGAGAAACGGCCGTATTTGGCTGCCTAAACGTTCGATAACGATATGTTCAATGAAACTGCCTTGTTTTGTCATTCTCAAAGCTCACTATACGACATTTTCGATAATGACAGGAGGGTTAGGGGCAGATAACCCTGCGGCCAGCATCATATTTTGAATGAACACAGTGCGCCCCTCAGCCGAAAGCTGGCTGATTCCCTGCAAAATCCGCATATCCAGACCCGTAGCATGATCCGCCGGGAGGGGTAGAATGGCTCCCGCAGAGGCAGAAAAACGGCCGTTAGCACGCCCCTGTGCTTCATCATGCTCCACCCGCCACAAACCAGGGTAGCCGATAATAGTAGCTCTGGACTGGATAATTTTCAGGAACGTTTCAATAGCCTCCAAATTACCAGCCAGCACCGCAGACATAACCGCCGACAGTGCCATATCCAGGCGGCGCAAGTCCTGGGCAACAAGCACATCCATTTTTATTTTTGTCTGTTTCACCCACTCCGACTTGATAGCACGAATATCTCCATTGATAGTAGCCGCCGAAACCCCCAACTGCTCGGCTATCTCGCGCTGGCTGGCTCCCCCCAGCATCAGATCAGCCACCTCCATGCGCCGTTTGTCAATAACTGCCTGTTCACTGCTCAAGCTAGTGCGCTCTCGCCTTTTTTTCTTGGGCTTTTCAGCCTCGTCGCCTTTAGTCATTTCAATCATCGAATCCCCCTGAACAAAAACGCCCTGACCTTGCGATAAAGCAATCCAGGG
>CAZPEJ010000786.1:0-2584 GCA_964585465.1 uncultured Ardenticatenaceae bacterium | reverse complement strand
TCCTGCAAAAAGATACCTTCACATGGCTGCATAGAAGTTGCTTCGACCCAGGCCAGGGCCTGCCAGGATGCTAACCCCATCATGACCCGATTGTGCCGCAAGCCGCGTAATGTTTCGCCCCACCCAGGGCGAACGGCCGTTACCAGGGTGTCGTTTTGAAAGGGAGGAATACGCCCGATGATCCAGGTGGTGATGACCAGGCCAACGGTATAACTGACAAACCCCAGGTAAAAACCAATGGAGTCCAGGAAACGGCCGCTAACCGACGTGACCAATGCCCAGCCCAATGACCCCCACAACCGCACGGTGCCAAACCCCAACCCTTCATACTGACGCAAAATGTTCAACGTGAGGGTATCGGATAGGGCAAAGAGGGCAGCTCCGGCCAGGGTGTAGAGGGAAACGGCCGTTAAGATGGCATAAAACGTGGTTTGGCGACCCAACCAGAGGGTGGTAACGGCCGTTACCAACAAGGCCATCTGCAACACCCGACGCGGCCGTTGCAAACGGTCGCTCCACTGCCCCCACAACGGCGCAGCCACCAGAGCCACCACCGCCTCCACTGTGCCAAGGATACCAATTTGGGTGCCTGTTAATCCCTGGGCGCGGTAAAACAGGCCCAAAAACGGCAACAAAAACCCAAACCCTCCCAACCAGATAAAATAATGGAGCCGAATGAGATTTAGTTCACGGGTAGAAATGGGGGCGGTGGTGGTTGCCATAGGTAATAAAGTGGGGATATGGTGTATTAAGGATTATCGATGTCCGGTATGTTAGGTTCCAATTACGGCTTTTGCAACAGATAGAAACCAAAACCGAGGGTGGAACGGCCGTATTGCAAATACATCGTGTGCCACTGAGTAATACGCTGTTGCATGGCTGGGGCATCAACATCTGTAGGATGTTCACGCACATATCGCTGCACGGCTCGACAATACAACCCCTCATACACATCCCACTCATCCTCACTGCTGGTTGTGGTGTAAAGCGGCAAAAACCCCAATTCTAGGGCCGTTTCCACGTTTTGTACGAGTGTCCCAAACTCATCCCCAGTAGCCCCCAGAAAACGTAAATAGTCCAGGTGTGGCTCACATTTCCAATACCCTTCTCCTATCAGCGCAACCCCTCCTGGCACTAACAACTCCCAACATGTTTGCAGCGTGGCGCGATAACTGCCGTAGACGTGGGTGGATCCCATACAAATTACTCCGGCAAAAGAAGCTGGTGCCAGGTGGTATTCACTCACCGATTGGGCGACAAACGTGACTTGAGTGGAGGGAAGTTTGGTTTGGGCGGTGGTACGGGCTGTTTGGATAAATGTCGTGTTGTTGTCAATACCAATTCCAATAACACCAAACCGTTCACATAACTGAATGAGCAGATTAGCCCGGCCGCACCCAATGTCTAAAACGGGCAGCCCAAAAGGAAATTCTAACAACTGTAACAACCAATCAGCTTTTTCCTGGCTCAGGGGGCTGTAGAAAACATGGTCTGTGTGTGCAATGGTAGTGAACTTTTGACGATCCATAATAACCTTACATAATCCATCTAGCGTATGAAACCTTTATGCAGTAGATAATACACTTTCTACATCAAATTTTTTAAGGCTCTCATGCCGATGACGTGAAGACCACTGTTTTTAACGGTGTTGCGCCAGGTTTCGTTGGTGAACAGGCGGTAATCCTCTACCCGTGCCTGCCAATCGGGGGTGATGGTGCGTAATTCGGCCGTTTCGACCGATGGATGCACAATAAAGTAGTGAACACCTGGGGATAGGGCATCTACCCATGCTTTGGCCTGATCCAGCCGATTGTCTGGTTTATCCAACCACAGACCGTCAATTGTGTCCATCAGGGGCAACCCTTGATCCTCAAGTTGTAACAGGGCCTGGGATAACCATTCGGCCGTTTCTTTTTCAAACCCCTCTTGTTGTAGTCGCTCGGCCCCCCAGCGCGGGGCCAACACCGGCGTGTGATACCGGAAGGCCAGTTGAAAGTAGGCTGGCAGGAATCTGGGATGGAACAACGTGCCCATGTGGGAGTCGAAATGGGTGATTTCGATGCCCGCCGCCATCGCTATTTCAATTTGGGCTGTGAGTTCATGGAGAACGGCCGTTTCGGTTGCCCCCTCCTGGACTGGCTGCACCTGGCGATGAAAATACCCTTCCTCATCTAATAATCCGGTGGCCGGATCAAGGGTGGAAAGCGGCCGCCAGCGATACCCATCCCATTCACTCGTCAGCGTCAGGTGTACCCCCATGTCAAGGTGCGGGTTTTGCGCCTGGTTCTCCCGGCAATAGGCCGCCACCGCCGGAAACCAGCCACAAGGCACCATCGTAGCCGCCGCCGACAACAGGCCAAACTGCACAAGTTCCTGGTAAGCTGCCAGCGAGGCATGGCACATGCCAATATCGTCCGCATGAAAAATAACAACCCGATCCTGGTTCGACAAACCTAACTTCTTCAAAATAGGATTAGGGGGCATAAATTCTCCTTGTAAGTCAACATAATACTTGTAACGGTTCACATTGGGCGATTAAAATCGCTGCAACTGGCAACGGGCAACGGATGTTGCCTGCAAAGTC
>CAZPEJ010000785.1:0-2585 GCA_964585465.1 uncultured Ardenticatenaceae bacterium | reverse complement strand
GGCAAGGAACCTTGCCACACCATCCGCTTATCCGCTTTATATCCGCTGCCGCCAAATAAAACTTACTTATTCTCTTTTCGGCGGCAGCGGATGGGAGCTGATAAGCGGATAGACTGCCTGATAGTTCGTGTTTTATTCAATCCACTTGTTTGCTGGCAAGGAACCTTGCCACACCATCCGCTTATCCGCTTTATATCCGCTGCCGCCAGTCATGACTGATTGACATAACGGCCGTTTGCCGGCCAGTCTGTTATAGTTCGCTGACGGTTTTTCACCACTTTGACCGTCTTAGGGGTTGTTTGCCTGCTCAGAACAGCCATTTTGTTTTTTCAACCTTTTAGAAGACACAAGACCACGACTTGATTTTCCAACCTCTAATTTCTATACCCACAAAGGGCATAAACTAGCATTTTTATTAGGATTAGAGATTTGCCAATCTCCAATCTCTAATCCCCTTTAGCAGAGTGCCAATTGATGACCTTATGCAATATCACTTCCGTACCTACTCCGTCCACTCACTCTCCGCACTTTCCCCTTCCTCCTCACAAGCACCATTATCTGGGTGAAGAACAGCATCAATCGCCGCCCCATGATCGCAAGCATCATGTAGGGCTTGCAACCGTGTTGTCAACTCCTGTTGTTTAGCCTCCAGATTGGTTTGAACCTCCTCCACCGAACTACCAGTTATCACCGTATCTTCTTCACCCAACTCTTGCACAAACTTGTCCGATACATCCACATGGGCTTCCTGTTCATGGAGTCTCACCTGGGTCATAAACCGATCCCACTCATTTTGGGCCGCTGTACACGCCTTGCCATAATCCACCCAACGTGGCATTCGCACCACCCCGTCTACAATCTTCCATTTCACTTTGGCGGTGTAGGTGTCATCTTCGTTTTTGGTGGGTTTCACCCGGCCGTCAATCGTCAGAGCGGTATAAGTTTCCGAAGCATGGCCATCAAATGGGCCTAACTGGCCGGTAATATCGTTCAGAGTAGCCCCGGAAACATCATAAAACTCCTCTTTAGCGTTTTTGACTTTTCCTGGCCCTTGCCCTTTCGATTTACCACTACCTTTCCCCTTTTTCCGTTGCACAGCCCCGGCCGCATCCGGGTGTTGCAACAGGCGTTGGACATGGTTGTTTCCATACCGTTGCTGCAACTGCAAAACGGCCGATTGGCGAAACGGCCGTGTCGTGGTGTGTTCGGGTAAAGCAGAAAGGGAAAGAGAAACGGCCGTTGCTGGTTTAACCACCTGACGGGGTTTTGTGGCTTCATTGGATTTTGGTTGAGTCTGTTTTTTTGCCGTGCCCATTGAATTTGTATAGAAATTAAAATTCTTTGATATAGGTAACAATCGAAACTGGCAAAGTGATAATCAAAACCTCTTGCTCTCGCATCACCGGCCCATAATCGGCCGACAACAACGAGACCCCATCAGGTAGCTGGCTACTCCGCACGGCAACCTTTCCTTCAGAAAACCACCCCACCGCCAGTTGCACACTGTCAAATACCCTGACTTCGTTACCAATCTTTATCTGGTCATAGGGGTGAAACGGTTGGAGGGGTAACTCAAGAGCAATCGTTTCGCTAAACGTTTCGCCTGCTGACACATATGTTAAATAAGGCACATCAGGTGATTCCACCTTCACCCGCTCTGGCACAGCCAGACACGCTTTTACAAGTCGCAACTGGCCTCCGACGATTTCAGTAAACACCAGGTTCGCACCTACCTGTAACCCCTGCGATGTCCATTGAAAAACTCGATTGACTAAATAAATGGCATCTGTCTGGTTATTCAACACCTGGTATTCAATGGTCAGGCGATTATCGTTTATCCAGGCTGAGGCAGTGAGGATAACACGATTCTGTGATTGGATGTTGGTCATCTTTTTTCCTTACTAATAAACAGGACGAAGCGGCAATCCAAAGGCAGCCCGGAACTTGTTTTCCGAAATCCGGGCTTCTTTATATTCGCCCAGGCCAACAGCTTGTATTTCATATCGAGGATTGTCGTCTGCATCCTTTCCGCGCCCAGACATGCCATACACATCCGTCCAGGCATGAATCATTTCGTGTGCCAGGCCAACAGCTGGCGGGCGATGATGCCAATCTAAGGTGCCATCTTTGATAAATAGTCGGTTGGGGTTGTATTTGACAGTGGCATTAGAACCCGGCCCAGGTTTCGGTGGCACATCCGTTGTTTCCAACCCATTTTCAAACACTTCTGCATCTTCGCTGTTGCCGCTGGTTGTCTCCTCAATCTTAACGGTATGTTTTGCTTCCTCTAACTCTTTAATCAAATCTTGCCCTACGGCCGAAGTCATCAACCACCCCAGGTCTAAATAAACCCCCGTTTTGAATTGGTCGCTTCCTTCAACTGTTAAGTTGGAGCTACCATCTTTAACGGCCGTTAAACGATCCATTAACACGTCAAAATCAGCCTGTCGAATGGGCCACGACTCCGCACTCCGAACACTCAAGGGCAGCGGCCCCACAAACTCGTCAGGGTAAATGTCAAAACTGCCAAACTCAGTACTTAATCCATAAGGCTCAATCGCCGGGTCCGTCCCCCCTGGCTGTTC
>CAZPEJ010000784.1:0-2586 GCA_964585465.1 uncultured Ardenticatenaceae bacterium | reverse complement strand
CCTGTGCCGGTTTTGTTGACGGTTATCAGGCGGTTTTCCACATCATAGGTCTGGGCATCGTTGCCACTGCTGTCGTTGCGGCTGGTCATAGCCTGCCCTGAGCCTGTCACAGGGTTGCTGTATTTGTGCAGATAGGTAAGTTGGGGTCGATGAAAGGCAGTAAAAGTGTCATGATTCATAGCGGATTGACGACTGTCTACCTGCCAGTCGCGGATGGTAAGCGAACCTTACACCTTCATTTCTGTTGGAAAGTGTCTTGAACCCTCTAACACATTCCGTTTTTAATAGGCTTACTCCCCATGATTAAAAACTGATGCATTTAAGAATAAAATGCCTAATTCATCTTCGTTCTGAAAACCTGTATAAGCTATAGCCTGTGTAGCAGGGGAATATGCCCAAATCCATGAGCCTCTATTGTTTCGTGGGTAGTAGAAAATATTTCCAGCAATTAAGCGATCTTGAGGAATAGATTGAGTTAAATCAACAAAATAAAGATTAGCACTATGCCTCCCTAAGATTTCGAGATTGCTATAGTTTACTTCAGTTGCTATCGGGTACACTGCTTCATCTAACACATAAAGTCCTTGGCTATCATTTGACCATTGAAAGAACCCAAATTTTTCGCTTGCAAAATGACTTTCAAAGGTATTAAGGTCTAAGGTAAATAGTTTGTAATCATTTTGAATATGTGAACCTGGAGTTTGAGAACCAATATAGGCTATTTTTTGCCCATCTGGACTGAATTGAGGAAATAAGCCATTCACAATAAAGTGGTCACTATTAGTTAATTGACCAAGGTGTTTTACAAACGAGCCATCTGCCGATGCCAGGTAATGCTCGTGTTGCCCTGGCAAAGCTGGGATATGTAGTGAGATCATTAACCATCGCCCGTCAGGGGACCACTGAACATATGAAGGTGCTAGTGCTAATTGTTCAATTTTCAATACATTAGAGCCATCTGTATTAGCTAACCAGGTGTTGCCATCTCCAGAGGTTAATGGTGTAAAAACGATCCGATTGCTAGTTGGTGACTCAAATAACAGTGAAAAACCTGGACATGGTATAGATGATATTTCATTGGGGTTCATGGAAGAGCAGAGTTCTAGGTTTTGCCGCACTTCTAAGCCAATTTGACTTTCTGGGGGTGGAAGTTGAAGTTTCTCTTCAGTAGATAAGTCATAACGCCACCAAGCCCAATCTTTTGCTTCTGTAGAGTAGAAGCCATTTTCTGTAGCATAGACGACCGCTAATCCATCTGATTCCCAAGCCAAGTAAGTCAAGGCACGAGAACTGTCAAGTTTTTCTAAGCTAACATATCGATATTGGTAAACCAATCTAGCCTGTACAGAGATCGTTTGACCTGCAATAATATGAACTGTTTCTGTTAGGGTTTCGTAACCATCCAGGTTGAAATTTAGGGTATAGTCACCAGGACTTAATGTGGTTGTATAAGGAGTTTGATTAACCGTATTATTCTCAACAACAGTTAAAGTAGCATTATCTGGTTCTGATAAAACGATAAGTTTGCCAGGAGCAATTGTTGGTGTGGATTCAGCAATTGGTGTATCCATTGTTTCTACTGATACAACAGTTGGTTCAACCGTCCGAGTAAAGGAGGGTGTTCCATTAACTGTGACAGTTACAGAGGGGGATGAAAAGGTTGAAGTTGATAGGATAATTGTTGTAGACTGTAGGTTTTCGGAATTAAAGATACCTTCTTGACCTGAAGTACAAGCCGACAACAAACACCAAGCCAATAAAAAAGCCAACATTAGGAATTTTTCGACCATTGCATTAAAGTCCTTTATTGTTCCCATATCTCAGGTAAACTCCCTTCCCAATAGTAACCATAACCAGTTACATTATCATAAGAACGATAGCCATAAATACGCCATTCGTCTGAGCCATTCTTATAATCCATAAAGTTTAAATTTGCGGCTGCCAAAACCTCTGGTGTAAAGAAATAAATAGGATTATAAAAAGTAAGAGAGTCACGTGAAGGGCGTATCTCTAAATGTAAATGTTCGTAACCATTTCCAATACCTGATTCACCAACAGCCATATTAGCAGTTACAGAAGACCCGATAGTTACAAACTGTTTGCTGGTATGTAGATAGAAAACAACACAGCTACAAGAGTTATACCGGATAGCTATGCCTGCACCGCCGCTAGTAGCCCTTTGTCCACAATCTACCCCAACACATATCACTTCACCATCTCCCAATGCAACCAAAGTTGTGCCGAAATCCATTGGAATATCCCAACCGCTATGCAAGTTGCCCAAGGCATTATACATCTCAGGATAAACTTTATTAGTATTGGGATCTATATCTGTTGTTCCTCTGCGATGGCGATAAGCATAGGTTGTATCACCAAAACCATGAGCTGTACCATTAAAATCAGCAAGATCGGCTGGTAATATCTCAAAGGGTGGGTCTTCGAGTATAAAATCTGGAACAGGGGATTCAGGAGGTATTATCTCCTGAGGTAATGGATCATTGCAGTCTTCTCCACATTCTTTATGTCCTGAAGGGTCGGTGAAGTTGAGGGGGGAGTTGAGGACGTAGCTGTAGCGGTTGAAGGATT
>CAZPEJ010000783.1:0-2597 GCA_964585465.1 uncultured Ardenticatenaceae bacterium | reverse complement strand
CCCTGCACCAACAAAAGCGGCAGAAGGAGGGGTAAAATGGGATTAACCACAGATGGCACGGATGGAGCGGATAAACGCCGGATTTTTTCCTGACGAGGTTTGAACGTTTGGACTGGAAACGGTTAAAGTCCTTCTCTGGGTATGCTGTCTAACCAGCTTTTTTGGAAGAATAAACGGCCGTTTAGCTTCACTTGTAACTGTAAATCAACCTGAAACTCGCTGGTGTGGCTGCGAATGGTACCAGTGGCTTCGATACGGGTTTCGTACCCTGCTTCCGCCAACTGGCACACCTCCTCTGTGTACAGGCTCACATGGGCCGGATCGTCGTGAAAGGCGCACATTTCTAGCTTTTCCGAGGTTGTCACCTCTAGTTTGCCGGGCAAACAAGTGGTGTCCTGGCTAAACACCTTCACTGTGACACTATTTTGCATCACATCCTCTACAATTTGCCACTGGGCAGGCTCCTCACGGTAGGTGGCTACCTCGATCAACTCCGGCGGGGTGGTTTTGAAGGTTGGAGGTGGTGGGGATTCGGCCGTTTCTGCCACCACCGGCAACATTAACCGCGAGGGATAAACCCCACCTCGATGCAACCAATTATCTGCCACAAATGGTGAAGGCCAGATGACCGGCCAATAAGCCGAGGCTACCGACAGACGCAGGCGGTGCCCTGGCAAAAAGCGGTAGCCAGTAGATTTAAGTGGAACTTTTATTTCATACACCTCCCCTGGTACAAGCGGCTCACACCTTTCCAGACCGTTACGCCGTGTCAAATTGAGTACCCCGCGACTGACCAACGACGAAGTGCCGTCGGGGGCCACATCTGTCAACCGCACCACCACATGGGCTGTGGGTGCGCTGCTGCTCAGAAAAAGCACAACTTCCGGGAAACCGATCACCTGCAAGGGGGCGGCCAGGGGGCTGCTGGTGTAGGTGAGGCTCAGGGCTTCGTCGGGGCGCAAATCCCGCCCCAGGCCATTGGGGGCAGCCCCGGCCCCCCAGCACAAGCTATCGTGGGTGCCCAGGGTTGGGCGATGGGGGTAATGGTCGGCGGTTGGGGGTACTGGGGCATCAGGTTCTAAGGTGCCCGCGCCCAGAAACAAGGTTTGGGGTTGGGTAGCTGGCAGGGGAAATTGAGTGGCACTGACCCAACGGCCGTTCCAGGCCGCCGGAAATGCCTCTGGTTTGTTGTACTCACGCACAAACAGCGTCAGGGCTGGATCCGCCATCACGCCGTTTTTTTTGCCCTTCAACCAGTAATCAAAAAAGCGCACAATTTCGTGTAACCAGTCTATATTAGGGGCTGGATAGGCTGAATCGGGCAGTGAGTGAACCCAATTACCCACAATGGCACGGCGCGGGTTGTGGCACTGTTGCATCATGCGAAAAACCGGGTCGGTGTAACTATCCATCCAACCGCCAAAGAGGAGCATGGGGGTTTGCAAACGGCCGTAATCAGGGGCCAGTGATCCTTGCCGCCAATACACCCCATCCACCTGCTGTTTCATCCAGATGAATGTCCAGGGTGGGGTTTTTTCCAGTCGCTCCAACCATTGCTGCGCCCAGTTTGATGAGCGACCCGGCCTGTCTGATTTTGGCGGCATGGCATTCATGGCAACCATACCCGCCGCATATTGAGCCAGTTCTGTTACTACCATGCAACCGCCAATGTAATGCACATCGTCCCGGTAACGGTCGTCGCTGGCATACATGGGCACGATGGCTTTTAGATGGGGAGGGTGCAGGCAGGCCACCTGAACGGCCGTAAACCCACCATAACTGATCCCCCACATGCCCACGTTGCCGTTACACCAGGGCTGGGCTGCCAGCCATTCAACGGTTTCATATCCATCCTGGGTTTCACGCGGGGTATATTCGTCCAGGGCAATTCCCTCGCTGCTGCCGGTGCCGCGCACATCCAGACGGCAACCCACAAATCCCCGCTGCGCCAGGTAACTCATGCGGCTATGGTCGGCAGCGTATCGCCAATCATCTTTACGGTAGGGGATCATCTCCAAAACGGCCGGAAATGTTTCTCCCGGCTCTTGGGCCACTGGCAAAAACAAATTGGCTGACAACACCACGCCGTCGCTCATGGGAATGGGGACATCGTAGAGGATTTGTACTGTGTAAACCATATTCATCCGGGCCAAAAGTGTTAGAGATTGAAGATTAGAGATTGACCAATCTCTAATCTCCAATCTCACAATAAAAGTGTCAGTTTATACCCTCTGTGAGTATATTTTCATTCACGGCGGTTGTTTACAAACAAGTTTGTCGTAACGATTTTAGTTGTCCAGACTGCTAAAGCAGTTACGACAAACAAAGATCAGCGTCAGGCGGTAAAAACAATACGGCCGTTACACACCGTTAACAGTGGTTTGACACGAGTTTCAATTTCCGATGCGGGCAGGGCAAAAATATCTTCCGACAACAAAACCAGGTCGGCCAGATAACCGGGTCGCACTTGCCCCTTTTCATGTTCCTGGAACTCTGCATAAGCCGCGTCGCGGGTGTAGCTGAGAATGGCTTCGTGTAAGGTTTGTGCCTGGGAGGTGTGATGGGGCAACCAGGGCTGGCGGTTGACGGCTGCATGA
>CAZPEJ010000782.1:0-2603 GCA_964585465.1 uncultured Ardenticatenaceae bacterium | reverse complement strand
TAGATGTGGCAGAGTTTGACCGCCTGAGTGCCTCACCGGCCCATTTGCAGGAGGCGGTGCTGCTGTATAGTGGCGATTTGCTACAAACGGTGTATGAGGATTGGGTCTTTTTTGAACGGGAACGGCTGCGAAACCTCTTTTTTGCCAACCTGACCCAATTGATGAACCAAAACCAGGCAGCCAACGACACCCCCCAGGCGATTCAATATGCCCTGCAACTGCTCAGTTATGACCCCATGCGCGAGGATATTACCCGTGAATTGATGAGTTTGCGGTATGAATCGGGGGATCGGGCGGGGGCGATTCAGGAGTACCAACGGTTTGCGGGGCGTTTGCAGGAGGAGTTGGGGGTTAAACCCATGCAGGAGACGCGCCAGTTATATGAGCGCATGGTGAAAAATGAACCGTTGGCACGCCCGGCCGAAAAAACAGCCCCATCAGAAGGAAAACCAGCCACCGTTTCGGCCGTTCCCCACAATTTGCCAGCCCAGTTGACCACGTTTGTGGGGCGGGAGGAGGAGCTATTGACGGTGAAAGGGCACATAGGGGGGCAAACGGCCGTTCGTCTGCTCACCCTGACCGGCCCCGGCGGCACTGGCAAAACCCGGCTGGCAATTGAAAGTGGGATGCAACTGGTGAAAGAAACGGCCGTTTCTTTTCCCGATGGCATCTTCTTTGTGGGGCTGGCGGCGGTCAACGACCCCCATTTCATCCTGCCTAAAATTGCCGAAACCTTAAAGATCAGCGAAAAAACGGGGCAACCCCTCCTGCAAACGGTACAAACCTGGCTGCAAAACAAAAATTTGCTCCTCATCCTGGACAACTTTGAACAACTGGTCGAAGGAGCCGCCACCGTAGCCGAGTTGTTAACGGCCGCTCCAGGGTTACGAATCATCGTCACCAGCCGAATTTTGTTACATGTGTATGGTGAACAAGAGTATGCCGTGCCACCGTTGCCCCTGCCAGACCTGGCACACCTGCCCCCAACGGCCGATTTATTACAGTTTGCCGCCATCACCCTGTTTGTAGAGCGGATTCGTACCCTTCAGCCCGGTTTTACCCTCAACGACGACAACGGGGCCATCGTGGCCGAAATTTGCCTGCGCCTGGATGGGTTGCCACTGGCATTGGAGTTGGCGGCTGCCCGTAGCAAACTGTTCCCCCTGCCCGCCTTGTTGGGGCAGCTAAAAAATCGGCTGCGTTTTTTGGTGGGGCAGGCGCGTAACCTGCCCGCCCGCCAACAAACCCTCCGTAATACCATAGATTGGAGTTACAACCTGCTGTCGGTGGAAGAAAGGCAGGTGTTTATGTCGCTGGCCGTTTTTAGTGGCGTGTTTACTCTGGAAGCGGCCGTTTCGCTCGTTTTCAGCCAATGGGCCGCTCACCCGGCCGAAACAGAAGACAGCCAGTTTCAAGTGCTGGAAATGTTACACTCGCTGGTAGACCAGAGCATGTTTCGCCAGTTGCCCCCCACCGACACCGACCCACAACCCCATTTTCGCCTGCTGCTCACCATCCGCGAATATGCCCAGGAGAAATTGGCCGAAACGGGCACGGCAGAAACCCTGCGCCAACAACATGCGCGGTACTATCTGGCAATGGCGCAACAGGCTCGCAAAGAGTGGGGCGGCAGCAATCAGGGGAACTGGTTGGGGCGGCTAAAAACGGCCGAAGATAACCTGCGGGCGGCTCTGGCCTGGGCTTTGCAGGCCAACCAACCGGGCGAGGTGCATCTGATTGGGGCGCACATAGCCCTGGCCTTGCGCCCCTTCTGGCACAATGTGGGGCGGGTGAGCGAGGCGGCTGGCTGGTATCAGCAGGCGTTACAGTATCAAACCCGTTATGCCGCCGAAACTCAGGTGAATTTGTTGCTGGCGGCCAGTTGGCAAGCAGTTTTGCAGGGGGATTATGCTACTGCGACTCCCTGGTTGCAGGAGGCGTTGCAACTGGCCCGGCCGTTAAACGATGTTAATTTGCTCTCCGATTGCCTGGCTTATCTCGCTTCCACCAGTTTTCGCCAGGAGGATTATGAAACGGCCGTTCTCTACTTTGAAGAAACGGTGGCTCTGGATCGGCAAGTGGAGGGGGACAATGTGTATAACCTCTCCGCTTCGTTAGATAACCTGGCCGCTACCTACAGCCAGTTGGGCAACCACGAAAAAGCCCTTTCTCTGTGGCAAGAGGCACTGACTCTGGTGCAGGCCAGTGGGTACCGCCTGCGTGAATCCAATATCCTGGAAAATCTGGGCATCCTGGCGGTGACGGATGGAGCATATGCGCGGGCATACCAGATGTTGCACGAGAGTTTACAAATCCGCCACACGTTGGAAAGCCGCATGGGAGTGTGGAGTTGTTTTATGGCCATGGCACACCTGGCTTTTGTGGTAGGGGCATATGAACGGTGTGTGACGCTGTATAGTCTGGAGGAGTGGCTGCGGCAGGAGATGGGTCTGCCCCTGAGCAGCAGCCAACAAAACAGCCGCGACTCTGACCTGGCTACCATCCAACAACAATGGGGAGAAACGGCCGTTGCCACCCTCTCCCACCAGGCCCGCACCCTCTCACTCGTTGAAGCAGTCGTTTAAGCGATAGAGGCAAAGGGG
>CAZPEJ010000781.1:0-2606 GCA_964585465.1 uncultured Ardenticatenaceae bacterium | reverse complement strand
CAATATCTGTTTGACTCATCTCCTAAACTCCATCTGATGCAGTATAATCCTGGACGTTCGCTAAGTAAGGCGTGTTCTACAGAATCCGTCGCTGGTTATTTACCCCTTTGGTGGGCAAGGAGCATACCAAATTCCAGCCAGTGTCACATGCACACAATAAACGATCTTCTTGCAGGCTGCGTAGCTCCCATTGGCCGCGAACGACGACGTTTGAAATCACTAAATACCCTGAATAGGGATCATACTCTTCGATGGTAAGGTGCAGGGAACCATCCCGCCCTAATATCAAAGAGGTTCTTTCCCCGCTGCCAATGGGGGTCATGGAGTGGTCGTACCCGTCAAAATCGAAGGTGTGAGGTTTATCTATGAACTTTTCGATAAACGTCCCCTGCCATTGGGACTGATCCAATAATTTGGGGGGCGGCTGGTTCATTCGTCAACTCCAATAATGAAACTGACAACGGTGGTGGCACTGCCGCCAATGTTGAGGGTGGCAATGTGGCGGGCGTTCTCAATCTGGTAGGATTCGGCCGTTCCTGTGACCTGTTTCGCCGCATCCAACACCATCCGAATGCCCGTTGCCCCCACCGGATGCCCGGCCCCCAACAGCCCACCGCTGGGGTTGATAGGCGTGCGCCCTTCTAGTTCAATATCGCCACGCTCAATGGCCCGCCAGCTTTGCCCAGGTGGGGTGAGACCAAAATGGTCAATTGCCATGTATTCGGTGATGGTAAAACAGTCGTGGGTTTCAATGCCGTCTACCGCTTCTACCCCTGGCAAATGGGCGCGGCGAAAAGCATCTTGAATCGCTCCATGCACATGGGGAAACAGGTAAGGTTGACCCTGACTAGCAGCCAGTTTATCCGCCAGCAACATAGGGGCGGTGCGGTGCCCCCACCCTTTTATCACCGGCATGTCTGCCAGTTTTAGCCCTTGTTGTTGGGCATAACGGGCCGCATAACGGGGGGAAGCCAGAAAAACGGCCGTTCCCCCATCCGTAATTCGACCACAATCCTGCTTCCGCAATCTGCCCTCAATCACCGGGTTCAGCTCGTCGTCTTCGCTAAAACTTTGCGGCGTAAATTGCCACGCTCGTGCCTGGGCGTTGGGGTTGCGTTGGGCATTTGCCATGTTAATTTGGGCAATGCGGGCCAGATGTTCATAGACCAGGCCATACCGTTCTGCATACACGTCCGCAATTTGGCTGAACAGGTAAGGCCAGGGAAATTGTGCCTCCTGCGCTTCGCGCCCCACCCAGGCAGCCGCGCCCAGGTGTTCGGCCGCTTTTTGTCCAGAAACATTTCGCATCAGTTCCACCCCAACCACACAAGCCAGATCATACCGCCCGGCTTCAATTTCGGCCGTTGCCGCCAACAGGGCCACACTCCCAGAAGCACAAGCCGCTTCGTGGCGGGCAGTGGGTAAACCGGCGAAGGCCGGGTGAATGGTAACAAACTGCCCACCTAAATGCCCCTGCCCGGTGAACAGCTCACCCACAAAGTTGCTGATGTGGGCGGTTTCTACGTCGGCAGGGTCAATTTGGGTTGTGTCCAGGGCGTTCAGAACGGCCGTTTGCAAAATATCATACAACGTCGCCCCTTTTTTGCTCCAATTCTCGGCAAAATCTGTCTGGTATCCCCCCAACACATAAACTTGAGTCATGGCTAATTTTCCTCCGGCATCACAAACAGGGCAGCTTCGCGGCGCAAGTGGTGTAAAAATTCAATAGATTTGAGGTTACGTTCCAAAATGTAGGTGAGGTAGTAGTACAGGATGGTTTCCAATTCGTGATGAATCGGCCGTTTAAGTTTTAACGCTTTCACCGCCTCCCAAGAACGGGTTTGTAAATAACGCAACACCTTCACAGAAACGGCCGAAATCGGCCGTGCGCGGCGGTCAGCCACCTGGCAATTAGGGCAAATCAACCCACCCATTTCTGCACTAAAAAACTGGTCTTGTTCAGCAATCACCTCCCCGCAAGAAACACATTGGAACAGTTGCGGTTTATACCCGGCCATTGCCAGCAAATGTAACTCATAATACCGCGCCGCCAGCAACAAATCGTCGTGGTGGGCAAACCAGGCTAACGCCTCGGCCAAAAAATCATAAATATCGCTGTGCCGATCTTCCTCCACCGTAAACCGATCCAGCAGTTCCAACGCATAGGAAGCATAGGTGGTTCGCACCAGGTCTTCGCGCAGGGCAGGGTACGCTTCCACCATTTCTGCCTGGGTAATGATGTCAATCTCCTGCCCTTTGGCAATGAGAAACTTTGTCCGCATAAACAGTTCGACATGGCCTGTCTTGCGGCTTTGCGGTTTGCGCGCCCCTTTGGCAATGGCTTTCAACTTGCCAAAATCACGGGTAAACAGGGTCAAAAGACGGTCAGCCTCGCCAAAATCGGTGCGGCGCAACACAATTGCTTCGGTGCGGTAGGTTCTTTCGCGGCTCATGAAACGAGATGCTCCGGGCCAAAGTGGTCAGGCAACAAGGTGTATAGGGTGGTTTGGTGTATCCGTCCTTGTTCGTCACAGAGGTAGACAGGGATGTCGTCGGCAAATTCGGCTAATACCTGGCGACAGGCTCCGCAGGGTGAACCACCGTTA